>DATKLH010000291.1:0-3374 GCA_035542515.1 Casimicrobiaceae bacterium | reverse complement strand
GCGCGCTTCCGCGATGCCGACGTCCTTGAGCGCCTTCTTGATCGTGTCGGTATCGAATTCCTTGTTGCCGGTGAAGGTGAGCGAGCTGATGGTGGGTCGTTCCTCGACCACGACCACGAGCACTTCGCCTTGCTGCTCGAGACGCACGTCGCGGAAGAATCCTGTCGCGTACAGCGCCTTCACGGCTTCAGCGATGCGCTGATCGTCGACTTTATCGCCGACCTTGATCGGCAGGTAGCTGAAGATGGTGCCCGCCTCGGTGCGCTGCACGCCCTCGACGCGGATATCGCGCACGACGAACTCGACGGCCCATGCGCGCAGCGGTTGCAGCGTGGCGAACAACGCCGCCAGGAGCGCCGGAATGGCGCGGCGGTTGCACAGGGATCTCATGCCGCGCGACGCGCGGCGGTCAGAACAATCGGGAGACGTCATTGAATAGTGCCAGCGCCATCAGCACGGCCAGCACAGCCATTCCTACGCGTTGACCGACCTCGAACGTCCGGTCGGATACAGGACTGCCCTTGATGAGTTCGGCGAGATAATACAGCAAGTGTCCCCCATCGAGCAGCGGCACCGGCAGCAGGTTCAACACGCCCAAACTGATGCTGATCAGCGCGAGATAGCCGACGAACACGAGCGCGCCGGCCTGCGCCGATTGACCGGCGAAGTCGGCAAGCGTGAGCGGCCCGCTGATGTTCTTCACCGATGCGGAGCCGGTCAGGATGCGTCCCAGCATCCGCAGCGTGAAAGTGGCAAGCTCGGTGGTTCGGCGCGCACCCTGGGCAAGCGCGTCGATGGGGCCGTAGCGGACCGTCACACCGAGTCGCTCCGCTACTGCGGGATCCACCCGCAGTCGCAATCCCGCGATGCCGACACGCTTGCCGCCCGATTCGGTGACCTCGGTCCTGAGGCGCGCATCGAACTCGCGACCGTCGCGCGCAATGCGAAAGGTCAGCTCTCCGTCGGGCTTCGCATTGGTCGCCAGCGCCACGTCGGAAGGCGAACGCATCGGTGCCCCGTCGATCGCGACGATGCGATCGCCTTTGCGCAAGCCCGCGCGCTCCGCCGGCCTCCCGGGGAGCACTTCGTCGACCAGCGGTGCGCCCAGATCGGCCTTGATGCCGAGCGCGCCGAGCGGATTGCCTTCCCAGTCACTGTTGCCGATGCCCGACAGTGGCAGCGTGCGATCGAACGTGTTACCGCGCGACTCCTCGCGCGTCACCGTCACGCTCGCGCTGTCCTTGCCCTGCGCTTGCATCAGTCGCCAGCGCAATTCCTGCCAGCTTCCGACCGGGTCGCCATCCACCGCGACCACCAGATCGCCCGCACGCAGTCCCGCATGCGCTGCAGCACTGTCCATCGGGGGATCGGCAAGCACTGCGCGCTGGCCGGGCACGCCGGCCATGTACGTCGCCGCGAACAGCACCACCGCGAGCAACAAGTTCGCGATGGGTCCCGCGGCGACGATGGCGATGCGCTTGCCCACGCTCTGCCGATTGAAGGCACGCGGCAGGTCCTGTGCGGGGACATCGCCTTCACGCTCGTCGGCCATCTTCACGTAACCGCCCAGCGGGATCGCCGAGATGGCCCACTGCGTGCCGTCGCGACCGACGCGGCGCGACCACACGATGCGGCCGAAGCCGACCGAAAAGCGCAGGACCTTTACGCCGCACCAGCGCGCGACCAGGTAGTGGCCGAGCTCGTGGATGACCACCAGCACGCCGAGGGTCACCGCGAATGCAACGATCTTGTAGAGGAAGTCGAGCATGTCCTGTGGCTTATGCGGCGAGCGACGCGCCCGCGGAAGGCGGCAGGCGCAGCGCCTCGCAAGCGATGCGGCGCGCCTCGGCATCCACGGCCAGGCAATCCTCGACGCTTGCGACCATGCGCGACGATACGCGTTCCAGCGTCGTCGCGCACGCGGCCGGTATCCGAGGATAACGGATGCGGCCGGAGAGGAACGCCGCCACTGCAACCTCGTTGGCGGCATTGAGTGCGATGCTCGCGCATCCGCCGGCGTCGAGCGCATCGTACGCGAGCTGGAGGCAGGGGAAACGAACGAAGTCCGGACGCTCGAAATTGAGCGAGCCGACCTGCGCCAGATCGAGCCGGCGTGCCCCGCTTTCGATGCGCTGCGGGCTTGCGAGCGCCTGTGCGATCGGCGTGCGCATGTCGGGGTTGCCGAGCTGCGCGAGCACCGAGCCGTCGCGATACTCGACCAGCGAATGAACCACGCTCTCGGGATGAACCACCACTTCGATGCGCTCGCGCGCAACGCCGAACAGCCAATGCGCCTCGATGACCTCGAGGCCCTTGTTCATCATGGTCGCCGAATCGACCGATATCTTGCGCCCCATCGACCAGCGCGGGTGCGCGCAGGCCTGATCGGGCGTGACGTGCTCGAGGTCGGAAAGATCGCGCGTCCGGAACGGTCCGCCGGACGCCGTGAGCAGGATGCGCTCGACGCCGGCGGCTTCAGGATCGCGTGCATAACCGTGCGGCAGGCATTGGAAGACTGCGTTGTGCTCGCTGTCGATGGGCACCAGCATGGCGCCGCCGTCGCGCACCGCGCGCATGAACAGCTCTCCGCCAATGACCAGCGCTTCCTTGTTCGCGAGCAGGATGCGCTTGCCCGCGCGTGCGGCCGCGAGCGTGGGCGCAAGGCCCGCAGCGCCGACGATGGCTGCCAGGACCGTGTCGGTTCCGTTCCAGGTCGCGACGTCGATCAGCGCATCCGCGCCGGCGAGCACGCGCGTCGGGATGCGATCGGCGGCGAGCAGCTTTTCGAGCTCGCGTGCAGACGCGGGATCGAGCATCGCCGCTACCTCGGGACGGCATCGCCGACACACCTCCGCGAGGCGTTCGACGTTGCGATGCGCAGCCACCGCGCTGATGCGAAAGCGATCGGGATGACGCGCGACAACGTCGATCGTCGACGCGCCGATCGAGCCGGTCGCGCCGAGCAACGCGATGTTGCGAACGCTCATGCCGGCCTCGCAAGCCAGGTCACGGCGCCCAGCGCGAGCAGCGGCATCGCGGCGAGCAACGCATCGATCCGGTCGAGCACACCGCCGTGCCCGGGGAGCAGCGTTCCGCTGTCCTTGACGCCGACCGCGCGCTTGAGCAACGACTTGAACAGGTCGCCGACGATCGACACACCGACCACGACCAGCACCACCACGAGCCATGCAACGATGGTCAGCGGCATGATCTCGCGATCGAAGCCAGCAGCGGGTGCCAACGGTATCAGCAGCAGAGCGTAAAGGCCCACCGCGATCAATGCGCCATACACGCCTTCCCACGTCTTGCCGGGACTCACGGCCGGCGCGAGCTTGTGCTTGCCGAAGGCGCGCCCGGCGAAGTACGCGGCGCTA
>DATKLH010000290.1:0-23122 GCA_035542515.1 Casimicrobiaceae bacterium | reverse complement strand
TGGGACCGGCGCAATGGGGATCAAGACCGAAATAGGAAATAGGAAATAGGACAGCGAAAAGGCGGAAAGCGGGGAAGACCGGCGTCGGCTGTCGACCGCGGCGCTCCGCACGGCCAGATCGCGTTCCCCGCCCCTCTGCCCCTCTTTTCCATTTCCTCTTTCCTGTTTCCTTCGTCCTGCCTCGAAGGCACTATAATCGCCCGACGATAACCCGCCCCGGCCTACCCGCCGCGCGGCCAACCACGTCGCACCCCATCACGGAGAGTGTCATGGCCATTACTCGCGAATCGCTGGTCGAAGACTTCAGCACCATGCTCACCGAAGCCGAGGACCTGCTGAAGCGCGCGAGCGCGGAAACCGGCGAACGGGCACGCGACCTGCGCGCTCAGGTCGAGGCGAAGCTGCTCGCGGCGAAGCTCCGGCTCCAGGAGCTCGAAGGCGAGGCGATCGACCGCGCCAAGGCCGCTGCCCAGGTGACCGACGACTACGTGCACGACAATCCCTGGCAGGCGATCGGCGTCGCCGCCGCGGTCGGATTCCTGGTCGGCCTGCTGATGAACCGTCGCTAGTCCGCGCAGCGGCCACCCCGCGGCCATGGATCAACCCGCTTCGTCGTCGCGCGAGGAACCGGGCCTTCGACGCGCGGCAGGCGCGCTCCTCGCGCGCGTGCTGCGTTTGGCACAGACGCGCATCGAGCTCGCCGGTGCCGACATCCAGGAGCAGCGCGAGCAGTTCAAGCAGATCGGCGTCGCGCTCGCCGGCGCGGGGGTGTGTTTCGCACTCGCGCTGATCGTCGCGACGTTCGGCGTGATCGCCGCGTTCTGGGACACCAACCGCTACACGGCGATCGTCCTCGTGTGCTTCGCCTACCTCGCGGTCGGCGTCGGATTTCTCGGCCGCTATCAGCGGCTGCGACGCGATGCGCGCCCGCCCTTCCAGGCGACGCTCCAAGAGCTCGAGCGCGATCGACGCGCCTTGATGGGCGGCGACTCGAAGCCGATCCCATGAGGCGGCGACTGACGCTCGAGCAGCGCCGCGACCTGCTGATCGCACAGGCCGAGCTCGATCGTATCGAGCTGCGCCTCGCCTGGCAGGACGTGCGCAACAGCGTGCTGCCGGCGCGTTGGGTTGGCGCAGCGGGACGAGGCGGCAACTATGCGCGCGTGCTCGCGATCGTGCTCCCGGTCATCGGGCTGCTGCGTTTCCGACGCGTGGTCGCCACGCTCGGCGCAGCGTTGTCGCTCGTGCGCGCGGTGCGCGCTTGGCGCGCGCGCAGCCGCTAGAAGCATCAAAGCCCCAGCGAACCGAACAGCTGTTCAGCGCGCGCCCGCGTGCGCTCGTCCATCCTGATCGGTCGACCCCACTGGCGCTGGGTCTCTCCCGGCCACTTGTTGGTCGCGTCGATCCCGAGCTTGCTACCGAGGCCCGCGACCGGCGAAGCGAAGTCGAGGTAGTCGATCGGCGTATCGCCCACGATCAGGGTATCGCGCGCCGGGTCCACGCGTGTGGTCAGCGCCCACACGACTTCCTTCCAGTCCCGAACGTTCACGTCATCGTCGGTGACGACGATCATCTTGGTGTACATGAACTGGCGCAGGAAGCTCCACACGCCGAACATCACGCGCTTGGCGTGTCCCGGGTACTGCTTGCGCAACGCCACCACCGCGAGTCGGTAGCTGCATCCCTCCGGCGGCAAATGGAAATCGACGATCTCGGGATACTGCTTCTGCAACAGCGGCACGAACACTTCGTTGAGCGCTTCGCCCAGCACCGCGGGCTCGTCGGGCGGCTTGCCGGTGTAGGTCGAGTGATAGATGGGGTCGCGGCGCAGCGTGATGCGCTCGAGCGTGAACACGGGGAAGCGCTCGACCTCGTTGTAGTAGCCGGTGTGATCGCCGAACGGCCCTTCGAGCGCCGTTTCGTAGCCGCTCGGGTCGTTGGGGTCGGGATGGATGAACCCCTCGAGCACGATCTCCGCCGATGCGGGAACCTGCAGGCCGTGGCTTCGGCAGCGCACGATCTCGGTCCGCGCGTCGCGCAGCAAGCCCGCGAACTGATATTCCGAGAGCGTGTCGGGCACGGGGGTGACGGCACCGAGAATGGTCGCGGGATCGGCACCGAGCGCAACGGCAACCGGGAACGGCTGCCCCGGATGCGCAAGCGCGTGATCGCGGAAATCGAGCGCGCCGCCGCGATGCGCGAGCCAGCGCATGATCGCCTTGTTGCGACCGATCACCTGCTGGCGATAGATGCCGAGGTTCTGACGCTTCTTGTGCGGCCCGCGGGTGACCGTGAGTCCCCACGTGAGCAACGGACCGGCATCGTCGGGCCAGCAGGTCTGAACCGGCAGCCGCCCAAGGTCGACCTCTGCGCCGATCCATTCCACTTCCTGGCACGGCGCGCTGCTGCGTTCCTTGGGCGCCATGTCGAACACTTTCATGAGCAGCGGACGCGTGTTCTCCCAGGCATCGCGCAAGCCCTTCGGCGGCTCGGGCTCCTTCAGAAACGCGAGCAGGCGCCCCACCTCGCGCAAGCTCTCGCGCCAGTTCGCAGGATCCGCCCCCATGGCGAGGGCGACGCGTTCCGGCGTTCCGAACAGGTTGCACAGCACCGGGATGGTCGAGCCGGAAGGCGAGCGGAACTCGCCCTTGGGACGCTCGAACAGGAGCGCGGGTCCGCGCGCTTTCAACACGCGATCCGACAGCGCGGTCATCTCCAGGCGCGGATCGACGACCTCCGCGACGCGCTTCAACTGGCCGGATGCTTCGAGCCGACGCATGAAGTCGCGCAAATCCGAGTAGCGCATAAAGCCCTGGACGCGATGCGTGGACGGGGGGGCAAAGTGTACGTGATCGCCAACGCCACGTACGCGTGCCGGGCCATGCAACAGACGTCGATGTCGTCCCGAACCGCCATTTCGCGGGCGCGCGCCGAATCCGGGTAGCCGTTCGCGAACTCGGTTGGCGCAACGGGGTTGCTTCGGGCATAGTGCACGGCTTCGGCGCGCTGCAGGGCGTCGCTCGCCGCCGATACCAACGCCGACGAATCAAGCCTTCCACGGAGAACAACATGCCTCGAATCGTCCCCGCGATCCTCGCCGCCGCGTCGCTTGCGCTGCTCTGCGCAGGCTGTGCCTCGACCGGCGAGGAACAGGCGCCGCACGAACAGAAGGTCTACCGTACCGGCAGCAACGTCCCGGTTCGCGACCCGACCGCACCGAGCAGGGTGCAAACCGCCGATCCGTCATCGATCCAGGACGCACTGCGCCGCGGGGGTGGACGGCCCGGAAGCGTCACGGGCAACTGACCCGCCTCTGCGCATGGAGGGGCGGCGCGCGACCACACACGCGTGAGCGATAACGACGACCGAGCGCGCGAGCGCGCAGGCCCGCCGCGCTTCGTTCGTGCACGACGAATCGTTTTCTCGATCGTCCTCGCGAGCTACGTCCTGTCGTTCTTCCACCGCACCGCGCCCGCGGTCATCGCGGACGAGCTGCTGCACGCGTTTGACATCCGCGATGCGATCCTCGGCACGCTCGCGGCGACTTACTTCTACGTCTATACGCTGCTGCAAATACCGGTCGGCGTATTGGCCGATACGCTCGGGCCGCGGCGACTGCTGAGCGCAGGCTCGCTGGTCGCCGCGGCGGGCTCGCTGCTGTTCGCGCTCGCACCGGCGTGGGAGGTCGCGGCCATCGGCCGAACCCTGGTCGGCGTCGGCGTCGCGGTTGCATTCATCGCGATCCTCAAGGTCTCCGCGGTCTGGTTCCCCCCGCAGCGCTTCGCGACCGTGACCGGCGTGACGATGCTTGCCGGCAACCTCGGTGCAGTGGTTGCCGGTGCGCCGCTCGCCTGGCTCGTGAGCTTCACGTCATGGCGAAGCGTATTCGTCGGATTGGCCGTCGTTTCGGCAACGCTGGGGCTTGCGACATGGATCTGGGTGCGCGATCGACCCGAGCAGTTGGGCTTTACGCCGGTGGCGAGCGTGCCGGCCGCCGTGACGATCGACTGGCGCGAGGCGCTGCGCCGCGTGCTCGCCAATCCGGCAACCTGGCCCAGCTTCCTGGTCAACGTCGGCATCGGGGGAAGCTTTCTCGCCTTCGCCGGGCTTTGGGCGGTTCCCTATCTGGAGCAGGTGCATGGCTTGAGCCGCGTCGCCGCCGCTGAGCATGCGAGCGCGCTGTTGTTCGGCGTGGCGATTGGCGGCTTGTTGATCGGAACGCTATCGGATCGCCTGCGCAGTCGCCGCGGACTGATGCGCGTGTACGCGCTGCTTTACCTGCTGAGCTGGGGGCCCTGGCTGCTCGACGTGCGTTGGCCCCGCGAAGCGACGCTTGCGTGGTTCCTCTTCATGGGCCTGGTCATTCCCGGATTCACGCTCGCCTGGACTGTCGCCAAGGAGGTCAACGACCCGCGGCATTCGGGCATCGCCACTTCGGTGGTGAATCTCGGAATTTTCCTGGGCACCGGCTTCCTGCAACCCGTGGTCGGCGTCGCGCTGGATCGAGGGCGAGCGGCGGGCGACCTTGCGCATGGGTGGAAGATCGGCATCGCCTGGCTCGCCGGTGCCGCATTGTTCGGCGCGGTCTGCACGTTGTGGGTCGCGCGTCCGATTCGAAACGAGGTACTCGCCTCACCGTAAGCATGGCCGCGCGAGCGACCGACGCGAATCACGACCGTCGCGACTTCGCGCAATCAGCAGACGTTGCAGGTAACTCTTGCCGATCGCACGATCACTTCTGCGCGGGCTTCATTGTTGCGCGCACTCGCAAGACCCATGGCATGCGGCTTGCAACCCGAGTCGCGCGCGAACGTTGCGCGTACGACCAACATGCGAGCCGGCTCCAATACCGCGATCGTCGTCATCACGCGCAACCGCTGCGCGAGCCTGTTCCGCACGCTGCGTCGCTTGCAGGCGCTGCCCGAGCGGCCGCCGATCGTGGTCGTGGATAACGCCTCCGAAGACGGCACTCCGCGGATGGTGCGCAGCGATTTTCCCGACGTCGACCTGGTCGCGTTGGAGCGCAATCTCGGTGCGGCGGGTCGCAACGTCGGAGTCGCGCGCACCGACCGAGCGTATGTCGCGTTTGCCGATGACGATTCGTCATGGGCCCCTGGAGCGCTCACCGCCGCGGAGGACGTCTTCGCGGCCTATCCGCGCCTCGCGCTGATCGCAGCACGCGTTCTGGTCGGCGAAGGCAGCCGGCTCGATCCGGTGTGCTACCAGATGCAGGAGGCGCGCCTGGCTGCCGCGCCCGACCTTCCCGGCCCGCGGGTATTGGGTTTCCTGTCGTGCGGCGCGATCGTGCGGCGCGAAGCGTTCCTGCAGGTGGATGGCTTCAGCGAACGCTTCGGCGTCGGCGGCGAGGAACGGCTCGTCGCCATCGACCTGGCGGCGCGCGGCTACGCGCTGGCGTACGTCGATTCGATCGTCGCCTACCACGATCCGCAGTCCAGCAGCGATCGATCCGGCCGGCAGGCCCGCCTGGTGCGCAATGCATTGTGGTCTGCATGGCTTCGGCGTCGGTCGCTGTCGGCGGTGCGCGAGACCGCGCGCACCACGCTGCAGGCGGCGCGCAATCTCGATGCGCGTCGCGGGCTGGTCGAGGCGTTGCGCGGGCTGCCATGGGCCCTGCGCGAACGGCGACCCGTTCCGGCGCATCTCGAGGCCGACCTGCACACGCTGGAGCAGTGACCGTCGAAACGCGGCGCTTGGTAGTTGGCGGTCATTAGGCCGCCAACCACGCAACCGTTGTTCAGATCACCGGATTCCCCACTCCATCCATCGGCACGATCGCTCCGCTCACATAGCTCGCACGATCGCTGGCGAGGAACAACGCGACTTCGGCCACTTCCTCGGGTCGGCCCAGTCGACGCAACGGTATGCGCGCCTCCTGCTGCCTGAGGATATCGCCGGCGGAAAGGCCGCTCATGCGCGATTCGGCCGCAAGACCTTCCTGCACGCGACCGGTGAGCGTGCCGCCGGGATTGATCGCGTTGACGCGTACGCCTTTGGGTCCATAAGCCGCAGCGAGCCCCGCCGTGACCAGCATCAGCGCGGCGTTGGCCGCGCCGCCCGGCAGGTGCACCGGATTGGCGACCTTGCCGCCCGAACCGATGATGTTGACGATCGCGCCTCGGCCGCGCGCGCCCATGCGCTTGACGACGATATCGAGCGGATGGATGTAGCTGAAGAACTTCGCATTCATCGCGTTGTGCCACGCGGACGCATCGAGCTCGTCGGGCGGATAACGCTTCGCAGCGCCGGCCGAGTTGACGAGCACGTCGATGGCACCGAGCTCCGCTTCGACCCTGTCGACCGCACGCGCAGCAGCGTCCGCATCGACGAGATCGGCGACCACGCTGATCGGGCGATGCGCCGCCGCCGGCAGCGCCGCAATGGCTTGATCGAGGTTCGCCTGGCTGCGCGATACCAGGGCGACCCTGGCGCCCTCGCGTGCGAACGCCGCCGCACAGGCGAAGCCGATGCCTTTGCTCGCGCCGGTCACGAGCACGATGCGATCGCGTAGTCCGAGGTCCATGTCGACTCCTAGTCCTTAGCCATCCTCGCCCGCAGAAACGCGTCGACGTCCGCATTGGCCGCCTCGCGTGCCGCCGGCTCCGCGCCGACATGAACGCCTTGCCCCGGGTGCACGCCGTTCGGCACATCGGTTCGGTGCACGACGCTTCCCAACGGGGAATCGAAGCCGTGATGCGCGCCCGGATAAACCTTCACCTGGACATCGTTGCCGTCGTGCTGGCGCATCGCCTCGCCCCACGCCACGCAAGGCTCCGGCGCAGTCCAGTCGTCGAGCGCGCCGATGTAGACGCGTGTGGGCGCAGCGGGTTTCCAGCGCGCGGCATTCTGTAGCGGCACTTTGCAACCGGGATAGAACGCAATCACCGCGCGGAAAAACGCCGGCCCTTGCACCGCGCCCGCGAATCTCGCGACAGCAGCATCGCCGAGGTTGCTCGCCTGCAGCGCCGTGCTTCCGCCATGCGACCAACCGATGAGCACGATACGGTCGTGGGCAACGTCATCGCGCCGGGCAAGCCACGCAAGCGCTCCGAGCGCATCGAGTCGACGTTGCGCGATGGTGATCGTGGGCGACCCGCGCGGCAAGGTGCAGACCTCGCGCATTCCACGCGAGCCGAAGCTGTCCGGAAACAACACCACGTAGCCTTGCTTCACGTAGCGCTTGGCGCGCAGCGCCAAACGCTGGGCGAGCTCCTGCTCGTGCCCCCTGATCGCCGAGTACATGCCGCCGCATCCGTGCAGCGCCACCAATGCCGGGAAACCGCCGGCCGGCGCGGGTCCCTGTGGAACCAGCAGCACCCCGCGCAAGCTCACGGGCGCGCCCGACGCGTCCTTGTCGACCGAATCGAACCGCACGCGCTGCAGGGTGGTGCCGTTCGCGCATGCCGCGATGAAGGCGAAGACCAACAGCAACAGCCGCGCGCTCATCGCTCGGCGATCCAGCCGGAAAGCGCGCGCCAGCACGCGAGCTTCGACGCATACGCCAGGGTGTTGGCGGCACTCGACGACGGCAGCGCGAGAGTGACATAGCCGCGCGACGACCATGACGGTGACGCGCGTGCAGCGCGAGCGCCATTGAAGGCAATCAACTGCAGCATCGGAGCCTTTTGCGCGATGAGGTCCACGCGCGCGAGCTCCGGCTCGCGGATATCGGCGTCGAGACTGCCGTTGCGCGCGCAGCCGACGATGGTGTCGAACAACGCGATCCGGTGCGCGGCAATCCGTCTCAGACGCTCCTCGTAGCTCGCCTCTGCCAGCGTTTCGCCGAGCACTTCGCCGAGCAATCGCCAGAAGTGATTGCGGGGATGCGCGTAGTACTGCCCTGCAGCGAGCGAGGCGGCACTGGGAAAGCTGCCCAGGATCAGCACGCGCGCATCCTCGGTGACGATCGGCGCGAGGCCGGAAAGTCGGGGTGCCTCGGCGGCCCTCACCGATGCGTTCGAAGCTGTCGACTGAGCGCTCACCATGCTTTGGGCCATGCCTTTGCACGCTGCGCGAAGTCGAGCACGACGCCGGCGAACACGGCAAGGCCGAGCCAGTGGTTGTGCAGGAAGGCCTTGAAGCAGCGCTCGCGATCGCGATGGGCAATCAGAACGACATGGTAGATCGCCATGCCGAGCGCGACTGCCACGGCGCACCAGTAGACCCACGCGAACTGCAGCCGCCAGCCGACCCACGCGAGCCCCGCGCAATAGATCGCGTAGCAGATGGCGACTGCGATCACGTCGAAGCGTCCAAACGTGAGCGCGGAGGTGCGGATGCCGATCCTCGCGTCGTCGTCGCGATCCACCATCGCGTATTCGGTGTCGTACGCGACGACCCAGAACAGGTTGATCACAAGCAGGATCCACGCGAGCCGCGGCACCTGGTCCTGGATGGCGGCGAACGCCATCGGTATGCCGAACGAGAATGCGATGCCGAGGAACGCCTGCGGCAGCGCGAAGAAGCGCTTGGTGAACGGGTACACGATGGTGATCGCAACCGCGGGAATCGACCACAGCACGGTGGTGCGTGTCTGCGTCACGACCAGCGCGAAGGCGCAAAGGGTCAGCGCCGCGGCAAGCGCCAGCGCTTCCCATGGTGCGATCAGACCGATGGCGAGCGGACGTGCGGCGGTGCGCTTGACGTGCGCATCGAAATCGCGATCGGCCCAATCGTTGATCGCGCAGCCGGCCGAGCGCATCAGCCAGGTTCCCATCACGAACACCACGATCTGACTGATGCGCGGTTCGCCATAGGACGCGATCCACAGTGCGGCGAGCGTCGGCCACAGCAGCAGCAGCACGCCGATCGGCTTGTCGAGACGCAGCAGCCTCTCGTACGCGTCGATGCGTTCGCGAAACGTCAGCGCGGGTGGCCCGACCGGGCGCAGGGAGGCGTCGGATCCCATCGTCCGATGATACCGCGGCCGCCAGCGCGCCCTCCGCGCCGCCCGGCTGTCATGGCGCCCTCAGAACAAAGGTATCTGCTTGCGCAAGTCCCTGGGCGCGACCTCCGCGAGGAGCGCCTGCGGCGTCGCATAGCGCAGGCGCACGCGCAACTCCTCCTTCATGCGCTGGTTGGCGAGCCGTCGCGACTCGCTCATGAACGACAACAGCGCAGGCGCGATGCGTCGCTCGGCCTCCTCCCAGCTCACCCGCGGCGGCCGCGGAAGACGAAAAGCGTCGGCCACGGCATCGAACCATGCGCCCATCTTCATCTCCGCGTCGTCGGAGACGTTGTACGCGCGGTTCGCGCGACCGTGGAACAGCGCAGCCGTCACCGCGTGCGCGAGATCGGTCGCTTCGATGTGATTGGTGTAGACGTCGTCCTCGTTGCGCAGGACCGGCGTGCCGTGACGGACGCGGTCGAGCGGAAGGCGCGTCTCCGCGTAGATGCCGGGGACGCGCAGAATCGCGAGGCGGACACCGGCGCGTGCGGCCCATGCGCGCAACCGATCTTCCGCGGCCATACGGCGACGCGCGCGCGGCGTTTGTGCGCGGCGCGGCCGCGTCTCGGCAACGCGAGCGCCCGCGCAATCGCCATACACGCCCGAAGTGGAAATGTAGACGAAGCGCTGCGGTATAATTTGCGCCCGCGAAAGCGCGGCAACCAGATGCGCGGTGCGCGGATCGTCGCGACCCTCACCGGGCGGCGGAGCGAAATGCAGCACCGCGAACGGCGCGGTGCGCAAGCGAGCCAGCGTTGCCGGGGCATCGAGATCGCCGACGAGCGGAACGATGTCGAGGGCGCGCAGCTTTCGAGCTTCGTCGGGATGGCGCGTGAGTCCGTAGAGTCGCACGCGTCCACGCAGCAGGGCCGCCGTTCTGAGCGCGATGTCGCCGCAACCGATCAGCAGAACCCTGAGCACGCGTCCTTCACACCTTCACAGTGCAAGCGCCCGGCTGCGTCGGGCCAAGCTTGCGTTTCCTTCGCCCATGTATCGCTTGACGCGAGTCGCGTCCTGCGCCGCGTGAAGCAATCCCTGCGAACACGTCGATGCAGATTACCATAAAGCCCAGCGATCACAGCTTCGCCGCCGAGCCCGGCGACACGGTGCTGCAGGCGGCGATGCGGGCCGACCTCATGATCCCGTACGGCTGCCGCAACGGTGCGTGCGGGACGTGCAAAGGTCGCATCCTCGGCGGCGAAGTCGACTATGGCGCGCACCAGGCCTCGACGCTGACCGACGAGGAGAAGCGCAAGGGGCTCGCGTTGTTCTGCGTCGCACGCCCGCTCACCGATCTCACCATCGAGATCCGCGAGGTGCGTCGCGCTGGCGACATCCAGATCAAACGCCTGCCCTGCCGCGTCGAGACGATCGACAAGGTGGCGCCCGATGTGGCCATCGTGCGACTCAAGTTGCCGACCACCGAGCGCCTGCAATACCTCGCCGGCCAGTACATCGACCTGCTGCTCAAGGACGGCAAGCGGCGCAGCTTCTCGCTCGCCACGCCGCCGCACGAGGACGCGCTGCTCGAGCTGCACATCCGGCACATTCCCGGCGGATTCTTCACCGATGCACTGTTCAACACCTACAAGGGACGCGAGATCCTGCGCTTCGAAGGACCGCTGGGCGCTTTCTACCTGCGCGAGGACACCGACAAGCCGATCGTGCTTCTCGCCGGAGGCACCGGATTCGCGCCGATCAAGGCGATCGTCGAGCACGCGCTGTATCACAAGATCCCGCGCGAGATCGTGCTCTACTGGGGCGCGCGTTCGCGCCAGGACCTCTACTTGCCCGACCTGCCAGGTCGTTGGCAAACCGAACATCCCAACTTCACGTTCATCCCGGTGTTGTCGGAACCCAAGCCCGAAGATGCATGGCCCGGCCGCACGGGGTTCGTGCACCAGGCCGTGATGACCGATTTCGACGACCTGTCGGGCTATCAGGTGTACGCATGCGGCGCGCCGGCGATGGTCGATGCTGCCAGGCGCGACTTCGTCGCGCTGCGCAAGCTTCCGGCCGAGGAGTTCTACGCGGACAGCTTCACGTATGGGGCGGAGACGGAGGCAAGGCCGTGACGCTGCGCATTGCGCTGGCCGCAGCATACGAAGCGAGCCCACGCCGTCACTGTGCCGCGCACATGCCGACCCCGATCCCCGATCCCTCCGCGACGTAGCCCTGCGCCAGCATCTGAGCACGCAAGGTTGCGCGCGTGGTGAAGCGGTGATTCGGAGCACCGCCCAGCCCGTCGTTGTATAGGCGGAACACCGGCGACGTTCCGTCGGGGCATGCGCCGTTTGCATCGGGCAGCGGTGTGTAGAAGACTTCCCCTTCGAACTGCCAATCGGCATTGGCGAGCGCAGGTTCGCAACCAAGGCCGCGAGGCGCATAAAAATGCGAGCTCGTGGGCGGGAACGCCGTGGTGAAGAACCGACAGACCGGAACGCGTCCGGCGCCAGGCTGGGTGAAGACATAGAACGCTTCGCCTGTGCGACTCCACCCGGCGAAGTATCCACTGTCGAGCTTGGCGATCTCATCGGGCAACGTCGTCAGGAAGTAGTGACCGAATTGCGCGTGCACGTACTCGATCGCTAGCGCGCGATCCTGCGCCGGCGCGTCGGCACGAAGGCTCCAGTCGGCGAAGCGAGCGATCAGGCGATCGGAATCGAATCCGTTCGCCGCCGAGGCAAACATCCCCACGTCGGCTCGATCGCCGAGCCCGCCAGGCGATGCGCCCCCCACCACTGTCCAGCGCGTCCCGTCTTCGCTGCACGAGGCCACGTAGGTATTGCCCACGCGCGTCATGCGGACCCAGCGCGGCGCCGCGAGGGCGGTCGACTCGATGAAGGTCGTCAACCCGGACGCCGCATCGGATGCCCAGGAGAACACGCAGCCATGTGCGGGCGTGATCGCGATGTTCGCGAATCCCGCGGGACGTGCGTCGACGAGATTGCTGGCAACGACGATACCGCTGCGCGCCCACGGTCGGTCGCCGTCCGATCGCATCGACGCCACGCGCACCGTAGCCGACATGCCGTCGCCCAGCGCTTCCCGCTGGTAGAGCGCACCGAACTCGTTGACGTTCTGCCACAAGTCCGCGCCGGCGCTGTCGATCACATAGGCTCCGTCCGAGTCTACGTCGAAGATCGCATCGTTGCGCGAGAAGCTCATCCAAGCGTCGGGGACGCTGGAGGCCTCCGGCCCGGCCGCAAGCGACGCGCTCGCTTGCTGCGCCATGGCGACGACGTCTCCGCTTGCAATCGTGGCGCAATCGGAGTGGTCGGCAGCGGCGAACTGCTCGCCCACCGCGTACCAGTCGATCGGTGGCGCAACAGATCCCGCCAGCTCGCTTTCGAGTCCATCGAAGAACATGCGCCAGCGGTTGCGGTAGAAGGTGCCAGTCAGGCAGTTCCAGTCGCGATTCGCGTAGTTGCGCAGGCCCGCCTCGAAACCGGCGCGTGTGCCCCAATTGATCATCAGCGCCAGCGCTGCGTGCGCGAGTTGCGACTGCTCGTCGGCCGAGGTTGCGTTCGCCTTCGCGTTCACCAGTCGCGGCCCCAGCAGCAAGGCAGGATCAGTCGCTTCGACGCGATCCGCGAGGTCCATGAGCTCCATCCAACGGTCGGTGAGTTGCTTGAACCGCGCTGCATCCTTGTGCTCGAAGGCCCCGCGAATCAGCGGAAGCAGCGGCCGCGCTCGATTGACGATGACCTGGCGGGTGATGTCGGCCAAGTCGAAGACGTACCCGGCGTTGTGTCTGATGGCCGGCGCCGCGGCGATCAGCTCGCGCCACGCGCGCTCGAGAGTGACCGCCGAGTAGCGCATGTGGTCGGAACAACACGATGCCGAAAGCGCGGTGAGACTAGGCTCGGCATTGAACAGCGAGTCCTGGCCTTCGCTGTTGCCGTCGGGCGGCATCGCGTAGACGCTTTGCGCGAGCAGCGCCCACGCATCGAGCGCATGAGCGTCCGATGATCCGTAGCGACCGGTCGCGTAGTCGCCAAGCCACGCTGCGAGATCGAAGCGCTCGGCATGCCATGGCAACTCGCTCATCAGCTCCGCAACCGCCGGGTTCGCGTTCCATGCCTCGGGGAGGATCGCTACACCGCGCAGGCGCGCGCCGGCAGATACGCGATCCGAGAACCACCGGTCGACGATGGTGGCGGCGTTGGCACCGAGGATCGCTCGACCACCGAAGTTGTAGATCGAGCCGAATGCATAGGGAATGGAGTTCCACCGCTGACCCGAGTCCCAGGCAGGATAGCGGTCCGCTTCGGCGGCGAGAATCAGCGCATGCGACTTGTCCGCGATACCGTCGAGCAGCGCCGGCAGCGGATTCGCAAGCCATCCAAGGATGACCCATGTCGCGCCGGGATGCGCGGCGTGAAGCGCGGCCTCGATGGCGCTTGCCGAGCGGGCAAGATCCGCGTGCCCGAGCACGCCGCCTTCATGAAGCGGATCCATCTTGTACATCGACGATGCTCCGAGCAGCGCGTCGGAGATGGCGTAGTAGTCCGCCGCCACCTGCTTGAACAGGGGCGTGTCCGGATTCAGCCATCCAGGTCGCTGGTAGCCCACCCATGTATCCTGGCCGATCACATCGGCCCCCGGATTGCGCACTGCGAAGTCGACCGGCACCGTGCCCCAGTATCCCGGGAACACCGGCGTGATGCCGAGTTCGCGCGCACGATCGGCGATCCTGCGGCCCAGTTGCGCACGTTTCGCAAGAAGCGAAGGCGAGATGGGCGGGTCGCTTCCCGAAAGGTTCTGCATAACCCACCACGGCTGATGCGACGGGTCGGGTATCCAGCGCCGCGCTTCATCGTCGCTGTAGCCGTAGCGCTGCAACAACTGGTAATAGACGGCATCGGTGCCGACCGTCACGTACACCTCGTTGATGCCGTGCAACGCCATCAGATCGAGCTCGTTCTCCCAGTCCTCCCAGCCCAGGTTCGCGTCGGTGTACGCGTCGTTGGTGTCGTTGAACGCATAGCGATGTGGCACCGACGCACTTGCATGGATCGGCGCATTCGGAGCAGGCAGGAGCGCCGGAAGCGACGGGTTCTTTCCGTGCAGCATCAGGTCGGCGTGCGCAACGTACTTCAGATACCAGCCCGCGCCCTGCGTCAGTGCGCTGGCGCTCGTCCCCTCCACGACGATATGGCCTTCACTGCCGGAGACGACGAATTCCTCCAGCGCGCTGCCGTCAGGGTTGGTCGCGGGGGATCTCAGCGTCAGCGTAATCTGCGCGGCCGCTCCCGATCCGAGAACGCGTTCGAGCACTGCATGCGCAGCGACCTCGGTGGATGAGGCGGAGGCGTTGACGGATGCGAACCCGAGAGCGGCAAGCGCGACGATGAGGCGGAGCGACATCGAAAAGACATCAACCAATCGTGCGATTGTCACCCGCGGCGGCGCGCGGTCGTGAAGGGTCGTTCAAATACCCGGTACCACAGCGTTGCCACGACGAGGCTCAGCACGAAACCCACAGCGAGCTGGACGGCGAAAGCAGGCGCGGTCGCTCGCGTCACAAATGCGAACCACCGGGCCGCGATGAAGCTGAGGATGAGCTCGTGCCAGAGGTAGAAGCTGTAGCTGACGGTGCCGAGGTACAACAGCGGGTGCCGCAACAGCCCTCGCGCGTCATCGAAGCGGCCATCCGGTTGATTCGACGGATGACGCAGGGCGAGACCGAGGATGGTCAGCGCGACGGCGAGGCCCGCCGTGGAGTGCCAGAAGTACAACCAGCGGTCGCCGTTCCAGTAGGCAATGTAGAAATCATCGATGTGCAGACGGTACGCGAGCGCAACGAGCACGACTGGTCCACAGGCGATGCATCCGGCGACGCCGGCCGCCGACCGTTGCAGCCACTCGCGCACCCGCACGCAGGTCTTGTCCTTGGCCAGCGTCAGATGTGCTGCGAGCATCCCCATCAGGAATTGATCCAGCCGTCCCGGCAACTGGTCGATGAGCCATACGCGCTGGGGTATCGGCGCCTGCGCGACGAACCCGAACGCTGCGGCGCGCCACGCAAGGACGATCAGCGCTCCGGTCATCAGTACGGGCAACCACCCCGCCTTGCGGATGGTCCATGCAAGTGCGGGCAGCAACACGTAGTACTGGGCCTCGATCGAGAGCGTCCACCAGACCGGGTTGGTGCTGAGCAGGTACTCGTAGGACCATGCGTGAACGAGCAGGACGTGGGCGATGAGGTCTGCGAGGGAGGGCAGCGCGATCCAGCCTGTGAGCGCGGCAACCGTCACCAGCACCGCGAGTTGCGCGTAGTAAGCTGGCAGTATCCGAAACACGCGATGGCGGGCATAGCGCGCGATGGAAGGAAGCGGCGCCACCTGCGCCGCCCATCCATCGAAGGCGCGCCAGAGCAGAAATCCGGAGAGCACGTAAAAGATATCCACGCCCGCCCAGCCCACGCTTGCGAGCGGCGTGACGTCGATCGACAGCCCACCCACGGCGATGATCAGGCGCTGAGGACCGGCGGTCACCCACGCGTGATAGATAAACACCCATAGCGCTGCGAAACCGCGCAATGCAGTGAGGCTGGCGATGTCGCGTCGATCCGGTGATCTCGCGCCAAGCGGGGCCTCGACTCGCCATGCGAGCTCGCTTGCCCGCGCCTGCGAGGCCCGCGGATCCGTCACCGCGCATCAACCGTTCGCGGCATCGCGACGCAGTTCTTCCAGAGCAAGCCGCAGCGCGGCCGCGAGATGGGCATTGGCTTCGTCGGGGCGCTGCAGCCGCGCCAACAGTTCGCCGAGCGCGAGGTGGGTACGCCAATGCGCATCGATCGCGAGGCTCGCCTCGAGATAGCTTTCGGCCTTGCCCCACAGCTGCTGACGCTCGCACAAGCGGCCGAGCGCGTAGAGCAGCGAAGCGTCCTGGCTGTGCTCGGCAAGCCACGATTCGGCGGTCTCGAGCTGACGGGTCGGATCCGCGGGATTGCACTCCGCGTAGAGCAGCACCGATTCCGCCTGCCATTCGCGCTCGAGGCTGCGCGCGAGCGCGTCGGCCGCTTCGCGGTCGCCGCCCAGGACGAGGAAGCTGCGGGCCGCGCTGCGCGCGACGCGCGGCTGGGTGCGATCGGCTGCGGACAGTCGATTGAAATAGGCGCGCAATGCCCCGGCATCGTTGGCCAGCTCGCGCAGCGTGTCGGCGTGAGCCGTAGCACGTAACGCCGCCGCCTGTGCCGCGTCGTAGACCTTGCGCTTGGCGAGCTGCTCGATGAGCGGCGGAATCTCGGCATGGCGTCCGGCGAGCATGAGCGCGCGCATTTCAAGCCGCAGCGCTGCAGTGTGCAGTCCGGCTTCCTTGCGCAGCTCGCCGAGCCTGGCGAGGGCTTCGGTTGGTTGCCCGCGCTCGATCGCGAGCTCGGCTTCGAGCATGAGGCGCGGCACGGCGAGGCTCGCGAGTTGCGCCTCCGGCTGCGCGAGAAGCCGCACGACGTCGTCGTAATCGCGCATCTCGAGTGCAGCGCGCGCACCGATCAGCGCGGCAACCGGCGAAGACTCGGGGATTGCCAGCGCCTCCTCGGCGAACTGGCGTGCCTTCCCGTCGCGGCCTTCGATCAACGCGACGACGGCCGCATCCTGCCTGGCGCGCGCCCGCTCGCGCCGGCTCTCGCGGCGCGACTCGCGCACCTGCGCGGGCAATCCGAGCACGCGCGCGAACATCCGGACGAGGATGTAGAGACCCGCAAACGCGAGCAGCGCGATCAGCAACAGGGCGTTGAGCGAGATCTCGACGCGGTAGGGCGGCGCGACAAAAAGCGCATAGCCGACGTTGACGCGAAAGAGCAACGCCAGCAGCACCGCGGTCGCGGCAAGCAGCAGGAAGACCAGGAGCGCGCGCACCAGTGTGCAGTTCAGCGCGGACGCAGCGGCGCGGCGCCACCCGACGCCGGCGTGCGGTCCGTCGCCTTTTCGTCGGCGCGATCGGCGCTGGCGCGCAAGGTGCGCACCGCGTCGAGCGTTCGATTCAGGTCGGGCATCTCGGTAGGCATGGCGATCGATTTCGCCTGCGTGATCGCCGCGCTGACCACCACGACCGGCTTCGCACGCGTGTCGAAGTAGCGGTCGATCCACTTGAGCGTCTCGTCGAGATCCGCCTTGTAGCCCTTCTCGTCGCGCGACAGCAGCGCCATGCGTGCGGCGAGCAGGCGCAGGCGCATGTTCTCGCGCAGGAAATACGCTTCCTGCGGAGTGATCAGCGGCGGCGCAGGCCGCTGGGTGGTTTCGATGCGGATCACCGAGCGAATATCGCCCCACGTGTCGCGCAGGAAGCGGATCCATGCGGGATCCTGGGCGTTCGAAGGCGGTCGCGGAGGCGCCTCGATGCGCTCATCGCGTGCGAGCGGCAGCGTATCCACCTGCGCGATGACCTGGTCGAGCTTCACGGACAAGCCGGTGACATCGACGTACGGCACCCCTTTCAACGTGTCCATGTCGCGCGCCAGCGCGCGGCGCAGCGGCAACAGACGCGGATGATCGAAGCGCGCGAGCTTGCCGTCCGCGAGCTGCAGTGCGGTAAGGGCCGCCTGCACGTTACCCGCCAGCGCGAGCTGCTGCGTCGCGAGCGTGACGATCTGCTCGACTTCGGCCAGCGCCAGCTCTTCGCGCGACGGCGCGAGCTCGCGATACAGCGCCTCGAGCGAGGCTTGCTGCGATTGCGATTCGGCGAGGCGCGCCTCGAGGAGCGCGATCTTGGCCTGCGCGTCGCGCACGTCCGCGGCGATCTCGGTCTCGCGCGTCTTGCTGCGCAGCAACGACGCTTCGGCGGCTGCGAGTCGTTGCGCCGAATCGAGCCGCACGGCGGCAAGGTCGCGGGACACGTCGATCCACATCCAGCCGAGCAAAGCCGCCAGCAGCAAGGCGATGGTCGCCAGCGCGACCAGCGACGCGGGGCGTCGCAGGCTGCGCCCGGTCTCGGCCGGCCGGGTTGCGAAATCGTCCGCCGCGACTGCCGACCGGGTACCCGGCGCTTGTGCGCCACCTGCGGAGTCTTGGCCGGGGCCTTCCATGATCGCAAGACATTTTAGCAGTCGGGACCCCGCAGCCTAGTCGGTGGTCGTCGGCTCGGCGCGCCAGCGCCATTGCGCCTACAATGCGCGTGCCCGCGGCGGTGAGCCGCCAATCGATGGCCTGTTGACGCAGACATTGCGCCAACGGGTCCAGCCGCAGCCCGGATTGCAAAAACGGTGAACGGCCTTACCCTGCTCGGCCTGCTCGTTGCGATCATCGCGATCGTGTACGCGTATCGCGCCGGCGTGATTCGCGGTCGTCGCGAGCGTCCCGTTGCCGGCACATCATCGATGGACGCGCCGACGGATCGCCGCGAAAAGAACGTCGAAGCGGACAACGCATCGCCGGATCGTATCGACACGCGCGAAACGTTACCGAAGCGCGATGCCGCTGCCATCGGTGCTGACGGCAATGCGCGGGCTGACGTGGTGCCCGCCGTCACACCATCCACGGAAGAGGGTTCCGAGCCGGCGTCGATAGCGCGCGAAAAGGCGCGGATCATCCGCAGTTACGAACAGGCGATGCACGCCTTGAACATGGACCTCGCCACTGCGAATGCAGCCGCGACATCGCTTCGCGAGATCGACGCCGAGCGCGCGCGCTGCTATCGCGATCTCGCCGAGGCGCGCGGCGAAACGGCTCGCTATCGCCAGATCGTGATCGACATCGAGAACAACGCGCCGCCGCCGTTGCTCGACGTCCCCGGCGCACCCGACGATCTCAAGCTCATCGTCGGCGTAGGTCCGGTACTCGAGCGCATGCTCCATCAGCTCGGTGTCACCACCTACCGCCAGATCGCGTCGTGGACCGAGCGCGACATCGACGATGTCGACGCGCGGCTGCCCGAGTTCCCCGGTCGCATCCGTCGCGACGAATGGGTAACGCAAGCGCGCGAGCTGCACCTCAGCAAGTACGGTCAACCTCCGGCCCGGATGTGATTGCCGCGACCGGTTGCCGGTTGGACGCCACGCGTACCGACACTGCTTATCCAAGGCGAGGCGACCCCTCGCGTACCGACACTGCTCATCCACGGCGAACCGCCCCGGCGTGTGGCCTCCGCGTGCCGCCATCGCATCGCGCCGCAGCTCGCCAGCGCGCGATGCTCGCGCACGCCACCTCCCCGACATGAAGACATCGCTTTCCAACGCCGGCGTGCGCGCCGGCCTTCCTATCGTCGTGGTCACGCTGTTGTGGGGCTGCAACTGGCCGATGCTCAAGATCGGCGTGAGCGAGATTCCGCCGCTGACCTTTCGCGGACTCACCCTGTCGTTCGCGGCGCTCGCCATGCTGGCGATCGCGAAGCTGAGCGGCGATTCGGTGCAGATCCCGCGCGGGTGGCGCATCAAGGTCGCGATCCTCGCGTTCTTCAACATCGCGCTGTGGAACGGCTTCACGCTGTTCGGCGTGCAACAGATGTCCGCCGGGCGCAGCGTGATCCTCGCCTATACCATGCCGCTATGGGCGACGTTGATCGCGACGTTCATGCTCGAAGAGCCGCTGTCGCCGCGCAAGCTCACCGGGCTCGTTCTCGGGATGGCGGGGATGGCGCTGCTGATCGGCGATGAAATCGCTGCGGTGGGACGGGCGCCGTTCGGCGCGTCGATGATCTTGATCGCCGCGTTGTCGTGGGGTTTCGGAACCGTGCTGCTGCGCAAGTGGCGGCCACCCATCCCGCAGCGGGCGCTTTCGTTCTGGCTGATGATGCTGGGCTGGATCCCGCTCGCGGCGCTGGTGCCGGTGTTCGATCCGCAGCCGATCGGGCGCCTTGCGCAGATCAGCGGAGCCGCGTGGTTCGCGTTGCTCTACAACATCTTCCTTTCCGGAGCAGCGGCGAACTGGGCCTGGTTCATTCTCGCGCGCACGCTGCCGGTTGCCGTGTCGTCGCTCGCGTCGCTGCCGGTGCCGGTGGTCGGCGTGATCTCCGGCATGGTGTTGCTCGGCGAGCGCCCACGCCTTCAGGAATGGCTCGCGCTCGGACTCGTCGTTGTCGCGCTGTTCATCGTGCTGTTCCAGCCGAGGAGCGCGCGAAGCGCCTCCGGCAACTAGAACCTGTCTCGATTCGCATATCGCGTATCGCCCAGCGCACGGCAAGGCTCATGCGACCTGAGGATGTCGCCGTGCTGGCATCGACCTCTCACCCCCAGCCCTCGGCCCGGCTGCGAGTGACAGCACCCCGTGGACAGCAGTTGGCGAGGGCGAGCTTTTCCCGCTCGCCGTAGCGCGAGGCGGGGCTTTGTGAGGGGCGAATCCGAG
The DNA here is from genome assembly GCA_035542515.1 of Casimicrobiaceae bacterium. Classification (GTDB taxonomy): domain Bacteria; phylum Pseudomonadota; class Gammaproteobacteria; order Burkholderiales; family Casimicrobiaceae; genus VBCG01. The sequence continues at coordinate 2,872 of DATKLH010000290.1, read as the reverse complement.
ACGCGTGCCAGAGACCGCCCGCGTCAGGCGAGCTCGGGGATCAGTGTCGGCAGTGGCTTGCCAGCAAACCACGCATCGAGGTTCGCCTTGCACAGATCGCCCATCGCCTGGCGCGTTTCGCGCGTCGCGCTGCCCACGTGCGGGAGCAGCACGACGTTGTCCATCGCGAGCAGCTCGGAAGGAATGTGCGGCTCGTTGGCGAACACGTCGAGTCCGGCGCCTTTGATCACACCGCTGGCAAGCGCACCCACCAGCGCGGTCTCGTCGACGATCGATCCGCGCGCGATGTTGATCAGCGTGCCCTTCTTGCCCAGAGCGCGCAGCACGTCGGCATTCACCAGGTTGCGCGTCGCCGCGCCACCCGGGCACGCGACGACGAGATAGTCGGAATGCTGCGCGAGACTGATAAGGTCGGGCGCGAACGTGTAGGGAACGTTCTGGGAACGGCGGCCGGTGTAGGACACCTCCATTCCCATCGCCCGCACGCGCTGCGCGATCGCCTTGCCGATGCGTCCGAGGCCGAGAATGCCGACGCGACGTCCGCCGAGCCTGGTCGTGAGCTCGGGTCCGCGCTTTTCCCATTCGCCGGCATGCACGAAACGGTTCGCGCGGATGAATCCGCGCCCGGTCATCAGGATCAGCGCGACCGCGACGTCGGCCACATCGTCGGTCAGCACGTCGGGTGTATTGGTGACCTTGATGCCTCGACGCCGGCAATAGTCGACCGGCACGCCGTCGTAGCCCACGCCGAACACCGAGATGATCTCGAGCTTGGGCAACGCCTCGAGCAGCGTGGGCGCGGTGACGGTGCCTCCTCCTTGAACGAGTCCGCGGATGCGCGGAGCGACCTCGCGCAACAACTGTTGCTTGTCCGTCGCCTTGTCGTAGTCGTGACACTGATAGGCGGCGCGCAGCGGGTCGTAGAGGAACGGCGGCAGCGGAGCGGTGATGAGGATGTCGGTCATCTCAGGGATCAGGGTTCGGGAATCGGGGATCAGGCATCAGGAACGAGAGGTCGGGCGCAGCGATGGCGACGAGCCAGTCGGACGACGTCGAATTATGCGCGGCGCGCGGCGGCAAATTCCAGCAGCGCAGCGATGAGACCGCCGTCGCCCGGGCCGGTCTCCACGGCGTCCAGCCCGCGTTGGCGCGCGGCGGCGACGATGCGCCGATGCGGAGCGAAGGTCTTGAGCGATGCGAAAAAGCGCAGGCCTTCCGTGCCGACCGCCGCGACGAGGTTTTCCAGTCCCTCGACGGAGGTGAGGCTCAGCGCGTGCGCACGCCGCTCGCGGACGATGTCGAGCAGCCCGGTCGCGTCGCCCGATGGCGCCGAGCGTCGGTAGCACTCGACGTACTGCACGTGCGCGCCGCGCTCACGCAGCGTCGCACCGAGCAGCTCGCGACCCTCCTGGCCGCGAAAGATCGCCACGCGCTTGCCTTCGACACTGCGCAGCTCCGGCAACGCCAGCAGTCCTTCGCTATCGAGGCTCACGGCGGGCATGATGGCACCACGAATGCCAACGGCGGCAAGCGCCTCGACCGTGCCGGGGCCAGGCGCGAACGTTTGCAGCGTGCGAGGCCAGCGCGCAGGGTCCGGAGCGCCGAACTCCGCCGCATTGGCGGACACGAAGATGGCGATGTCGTAGTGATCGAGCTCGGCGTGCACGCGCGCAAGGGCCGCTGGATCGTCGGGAGGAAGGATGACGATCGCCGGCCACACGATGGGCCGCGCGCCAAGCGCTGCGAGCTGAGTCGAAATCGCTGCCGACTGGCGAGCCGGACGCGTGATGATCACGCCCAGACCATGCAGCGGCCCCATGGACCCGGATGACACCTCGCTCATGTCGACCCGGGCCGATACGCGCTGCATGGCTTGGATGGTGGCGTCACGTCGCTGCACTCACGCATCGACTCGGCACGACGCCGCTAGGACATCGTGGCGACGATCAGGCGTGCGGCACCGCGGGAAAGAAAATCGTCGGCGAGGCTCGTGCCGAGCTCCTCGGCATCGCGAACCTCGGCCACTTCGGATTCGACTTCGCCACGCAACACTTCCTTGCCGTCGCGACTGGCGACCAGTCCGCGCAGCCACAGCCGGCCCTCTTCCCACTCGGCGTATGCCGCAAGCGGCGTCTGGCAACTTCCGCCCAGCGCGCGCGAGAACGCACGCTCCGCGGCTGTCGCAAGCGTCGTCGCGGTATCGGCAAGCGGCGCGAGCGCGGCGATCACGTCGGGACGATCGGCGCGACACTCCAGTGCAAGGGCGCCTTGCCCGGTGGCGGGGAGGCTATCGTCGGGATCGAGCAAGGCCCGAATGCGATGACCCATGTTCAGTCGCTTGAGACCGGCGGCGGCAAGGATGATCGCGTCGTAACGTCCCTCGTCGAGCTTGCGGATGCGCGTGTTGACATTGCCGCGCAAGGACTCGCAGCGCAGCTTCGGATAGCGGGACCGGATCTGCGCTTCGCGTCGCAGGCTCGAGGTGCCGACGATCGCGCCGGGCGGCAGATCGCCCAACGCAGCCGCCTTCTCGCACACCAATGCATCCCGCGGATCCTCGCGCGCGGTGATCGCGGCAAGCGCGAAGCCATCGGCGGGTTCCATCGGAACGTCCTTCAGCGAATGCACCGCAAGCTCGGCGAGGCCGTCGCTCATCGCGACCTCGAGCTCCTTGATGAACAGACCCTTGCCGCCGACCGCCGCGAGCGGGCGATCGAGTATGCGATCCCCCTGCGTGGTGATGCCCAGCAACTCGATGCTCGCATGCGGATACAAGGCGGAAAGCCGATTGCGGATGTGCTCGGCCTGCCACAACGCCAAGGCGGATTCACGTGTTGCGATGGTGAGCCGGCGCGGCCCGTGCGGGGAGTTC
>DATKLH010000289.1:0-16529 GCA_035542515.1 Casimicrobiaceae bacterium | reverse complement strand
CGCCTCGTCCTTCTCGATGCCGCTCCCCAGCGTATGAAGCAGCGAAGCGATGCTTGCCCGCAGCCGCGAATCGTCCGCGGCGACGTCGGCGAGAATGCGGTTCTTGATGTCGGCCCAGATCGCCGCGTAGTAGGGCTTGCTGCGCAGGTGCTCGACGATATGGCGCTTGAACGCCTGGCTGCGCTCGAACATCTCCGGCGAGCTCTTGAGCTTCTCGATCAGCTCGCGCGTGCCTTCGGCGAAACGCAAGCGCAAAGGATGCTCCGCGTCGGCGGCAACTTCCTGCAGCAGATGCACGATGCCGGTGACGAAGCGATCGACGATGTAGCGATCGATGAATTCCGGCGTGTACTTCGACGCCTCGCCGAACTTCTCCAGGATCAGCGGCTGATATTCCGCGATGAGGCGCGCTGCCCCCTTGAGCGCGTCGTCGAACAGGACGTGGTACTGCTCGCTTGCGGTAACCGCGTCGAGCACCTCGCCTGTCACGCGCGCCAGATTGATTTTCTCGAGCTCGGCAAGCAACGTGCGGGTGATGAAGCTCGCCACGTCCTCGTCCTCGACCATCGCGAGGACGCGAGGAATGACGGCACAGATTCCGCCTGCCGCCCGTTCGCTGTTGGCGGGTTCGGCGAGCCATCCCGCTCCAGCCTTCGCCAGGTTCACGCGAGCCAGCCGCTGCATCACGTTCTGCGGCGTGAGGAAGTTCTCCTCGACGAAGCGTCCCAGGCTCTCACCGATGCGATCCTTGTTCTCCGGGATGATCGCGGTGTGCGGGATCGGCAGGCCGAGCGGATGGCGGAACAGCGCGACGACCGCGAACCAGTCGGCCACAGCGCCCACCACCGCCGCCTCCGTGAAGGCACGTATCCACGCCGTCCAGGGATGCGTCGTCACGGTGAACGTCGTCAGCGCGAGCAGTCCCGCCATGGTGAGGAGCAGCGCAAGCGCGATGCCTTGCATGCGTCGCAGTTGGTCCAGCTTGGCGCTTTCCGCGCCGACTGTGAGGGCCGATGGCATGTCGCTGTTCGAAGATTGGATTGAGGGCACGGTCGGCCGCGATGACGGACCCGTGTTGCCGAATCGTGACGCGCGCGTCATGATGGGCGAAGCGCAGGGAGGCCGCAATGACTGCTCAACGCACGCAGGTCGCGATCATCGGCGCGGGTCCGTCGGGATTGCTGCTCGGCCAGTTGCTGCACCGCGCGGGCATCGACAACGTGATCGTCGAACGTCAGAGCGGCGAGTACGTGCTGGGTCGTATCCGCGCAGGCGTGCTGGAGCAGACGACCGTCGACCTGCTCGACGAAGCCGGCGTCGCGGCACGCATGCATCGCGACGGGTTGGTGCACGGAGGCTATGAGCTGTCGTTCGGCGGCACGCGTCACCGCATCGACCTCGACGGGCTCACCGGCGGCAAGCGAGTCACCGTCTACGGGCAGACCGAGGTCACGCGCGATTTGATGGATGCCCGCCAGGCCGAGGGCCGCCTCACCATCTACGAGGCGCGCGACGTCGCGCTGCACGACTTCGAAGGGCCCACGCCCAGTGTCAGCTGGCGCAAGGGCGGAGCGGTGCAGGAGCTCAAGTGCGACTTCATCGCCGGTTGCGACGGCTATCACGGCGTGAGCCGCTCGCGCGTCCCCGAGAGCGCGCTGCGAACCTACGAAAAGGTCTATCCCTTCGGCTGGCTGGGCATCCTCTCCGACACTCCGCCGGTGTCGCACGAGCTGATCTACTGCAACCACGAGCGCGGGTTCGCGCTATGTTCGATGCGCTCGCACACGAGGTCGCGCTACTACGTGCAGGTTCCGCTGGAGGACAAGGTCGAGGACTGGAGCGACGAAGCGTTCTGGACCGAGCTCAAGCGACGCCTGGATGCGCCGGCGGCCGACGCGCTGGTGACCGGGCCATCGATCGAAAAGAGCATCGCGCCGCTGCGAAGCTTCGTCGCCGAGCCCATGCGCTTCGGCAATCTGTTCCTCGCCGGCGATGCTGCGCATATCGTTCCGCCGACCGGCGCGAAGGGACTGAATCTCGCCGCGTCCGACGTGCGGTATCTCGCCCGCGCGCTGGTCGAATTCTACCGCGAGCACGGCAGGCACGGCCTGGACAGCTATTCCGACCGCTGCCTGCGACGCATCTGGAAGGCCGAGCGCTTCTCGTGGTGGTTTACGTCCCTGATGCACAAGTTTCCGGAAACCGGTGCGATCGGACAGAAGCTGCAACGCGCGGAGCTCGACTACCTGGTGGCCTCGCGCGCCGCTTCGACCTCGATGGCCGAGAACTACGTCGGACTGCCGTTCGAGGACTGAAGCCGCGGGCGTGGTTCGAATCTCACGAGCGAGCCGTGCGGTGGACTATCGCGGTGCGCGATCCAGCTTCATGCAGTCATTTCGCGGCCGATCACGACGACTTGCGTACGCGGCGGCGCCGGCCGCTGGAGCCATTCCAGAAGCGCACGAATTCGCGCGTACGGTGCGCTGCGTCCTGCCGGTGGAGATCGTCTCCGCCGCCGGTCTGCGGACATACCAGGCTGAGCATCGCGTCGGCCCCGCTCAGCCACAACGTCATGAAGGGATTGCTGCCAACGAAACGGTTGTCCATGCTCCCAGGGTGGGGCTCTGTGATGACGATTCAAGACTAGCCGACCCGGCGAGCCCCGTATAGCGGAAGACTCTGCAAAACGCTATCGGAATCCTGCGCGCGGAGTTGTCAGCGCGCGAGTGACAAGCGTTCCTCGATGCTTTGCTTCGCATCGAGCAGCCCGGCCCATGCATCGCGTCGGCGCCGAAGCAGGCTCGCCATCAGAGGCAAACGGAAATCGCTGGGCTGCGCCGCTCGCAAGGTGCCCCACGCGAGCGGCATCGAGACCGGCGCACCCGGCAGCCCTCGCGTCGAATACGGCGTGGTCATCGACTTGCCGCGCGCGTTCATGTTGCAGTCGATGAACACCTTGCCGCGACGACGATCCACGTTCCAGTCGACGGTGATGTCGTCGGGATGTTGCCGCACCAGGTGATCGCCGATGGAGCGAGACATCTCGCGCACGACGTCGTAGCGGAGCGTGCGTCGGATCGGCACGACGACATGCAGCCCGGTCTTGCCCGAGGTCTTGACGTACGAGCGCAGGCTCATGCCGTCCAGCAACGCCTTGAGTGCGAAAGCCACGTCCCTGGCGCGATCGAACGCGGGGGCGTTGAATTCAGGGTGGCGACCCTTCGCTTCACGACCCGAATAGATGAACGGATCGATGTCGAACAGCATGTAATCGGGCCGTTCGACGACCGATTCCTGCAGGCTGCGAAGCGATGAGGACAGATCGGTTCCTGCATCGGTCGCGTCGTCGCCACCGGCCACGCGCGAATGCCATCCGTGCAGCTCGAGCGTACCCATGTGGCCCAGCCACACGAGCGTCGCGAGGTTGTTGCACAGGATGTACTGATCGGGGCGTCCCTTCGACTCGGAGAAGATCTCGACACGCTCGACGAACTCCGGCAGGCGAATCTCCCAGTGCTTCATCAGCACGCGACGCCCGCTCACGCCTTCGGGCCAGCGAAACAAGGTCAGCGGCCGATCGGCCAGATGCGGAAGCATCGCCGGCGACACTGCGACGAGGTACGCGATGAACTCGCGCTTGGTGATCGCGCGCTGCCCGAGCTGCGCCGGCCAATAGATTCGGTCGAGGCTGCTGATCGGCACCTGATGGCCGTCGACATCGATGACCGTGTCCGATGCGGCCTGCGCAAGCCCACGGATGAGGCGTGCGCTCTGAGAACGAACCGCCTGCGGCGCTGCCGTCGTCGAGCGGCGAGCGGATGGGTCAGACGGTCGACGCGGCGAGGGACGCGCAAGCGCAGCGCGCGGCACGATTAAACGACATCAAGAGCTGCACGACAGCATCGAGCAACCGGGGCGGTCGCGCGCCCAATCGGGTCGAAGCTGCGCGAAATGCTCGCAGCCGGCCTGAACCTCGTAGGGTCGCCGCATCACCTCCTGCAAGTCGTGAATGCCCTGGTAATCGCCCTGCTCCGCCCGATCGATTGCCTCCTGAGCGAGGTAATTGCGCAGGACGTAGATCGGATTGGCGGCATTCATCGAAGCCTTCCGTGCCTCGGCAGGCCGCGCGTCCTGTTGCACGCGTTTGCCGTAGCGCTGCAGCCAGTCCAGCATGCGCGCCTGCTCGCCTGTGCGTCGCTCGGGGTCGTAGAACGCGTGCTCGAGCGGCGCAAGGCTCGGCAGGGCGGGATCCACCTCCGCGAGCCCGCGAAAGAACAGGGTCATGTCCGCCTCGGCCGATCGCAGCAGCGATTGCAGTTCGCGCATCAGCTCGACATCGTCGTCGCGACACTGCGCGAGCCCGAGCTTGGCCGCGATGTTGCCTCGGTCGGCCGCGAGATAGGCCTCCGCGTAACGATCGAGCCCGGCCTGCAGCGGTTCGATCGATTCGAACAAGGGCGACAAGGCTGTGGCAAGTCGCGTGAGATTCCAGTACGCGACCTGCGGTTGGTGGCCGAAGCGATAACGCCGGCCTTCCGCATCGGTGGTGTTGGGCGTCCAGTCGAAGTCGAAGTCGTCGATCCAGCCATACGGTCCGTAGTCGATGGTGAGGCCGGTGATCGACATATTGTCGGTGTTCATCACGCCGTGCACGAATCCAACGCGCATCCAATCAGCGACCGTGCGCGCGGTTCTATCGCACACTTCAGCAAACCAGAGCGCTCGCACGTGAGGATCGCGGACGTGCTGCCCGTTTGCCAGCTCGGCAAAGTCGCGTTGGATCGTAAAGTCGACGAGCTGCTCGAGCAGCGCGTGATCGCCACGCATCGCCGGCAACTCGAAGTTCCCGAAGCGAATGAACGATGGCGCCACCCGGCACACGATGGCGCCAGGCTCCGAACGCGGCCGTCCGTCGTAGAACATGTCGCGAACGACCTCCTCGCCCGTGGTCACCAGGCTGAGCGCCCGCGTGGTGGGGATGCCGAGGTGATGCATCGCTTCGCTGCAAAGGAATTCGCGCACCGACGAGCGCAGCACGGCGCGACCGTCGGCGGTTCGCGAATACGGCGTCGGACCCGCGCCCTTGAGCTGCAACTCGAGTCGCCGACCGTCCACACCGATCGCTTCGCCGAGGCTGATGGCGCGACCATCGCCGAGCTGCCCCGCCCAATAGCCGAACTGGTGTCCGCCGTAATTCGCCGCGAACGGTTGCATGCCTTCGACCAGCGCGTTGCCGCCGAAAACCTCGGCGAAGCGCGGCGAAGCGAGGTCCTGCTCGGTCAGCCCGAGCAGCTGCGCCACTTCGGGCGAATAGGCGACCAGCCGCGGCTGCGCGACCGGTGTAGGCATCACGCGCGAGTACAGCGCGCCATGGACCTGCCTGCGTGCCGCATGATCGAGCGGGTCGGCGGGCAAGTCGCTGACAAAGCGATTGTCGAAGCGCAGGGAATCCATCGCTGGTTGGACAAGGATCGTGTCGATAGGTGCTATGGTATCCGCGACGCCACGACCGCCCAGCATTGTAGGATGCTGCGTCGCCTTATGGGTGCGCGGGGCGACGCGAGGCCGAACTCGCGGCTGTTTCGGGCTCGGCAGCCCCGTCGCGAATCCGGCGTTAACATTCCGCTGCACGCCCGACGACGACGGCATCACACGCATCCGCGCACCCACCCTTCGCTGCTCCGTGTCGATCGATTACCAGAGCATCGAGCTGCCGTACACGCGCTCGGCCGACCAGGACGCCGCGCAACCGGCATGTCATCGCGTCGTCGTGGTCGGAGCCGGACCGGTGGGACTCACCGTTGCGATCGATCTCGCGACCCGCGGTGTCGACGTGGTCGTGCTCGACGACGACAACAAGTTCTCGACCGGCTCGCGCGCCATCTGCTTTGCCAAGCGCACGCTCGAGATCTGGGACCGGCTCGGCGTAGGCCAGCGCATGGTCGACAAGGGTGTGTCGTGGAACGTCGGCAAGGTGTTCTTCCAGGACGAGCTCGTCTACTCGTTCGATTTGCTGCCCGAAGCCGGACATCGTCGTCCCGCGTTCATCAACCTGCAGCAGTACCATTGCGAAGGCTATCTGTACGAGCGCGCCGCAGCGCTGCCGCAACTGCAGATGCGCTGGAAGAACCGTGTGGTGGCGGTCGAGCAGGATGCCGATTGCGTACGCGTCGGCATCGAAACGCCGGAAGGCCGCTACCTGATTCACGCCGAGTACCTGATCGCGTGCGACGGTTCGCGCTCGCCGGTGCGCGAGTTGCTGGGCCTCGAGCGCCATGGCCGCGTGTTTCGCGATCGCTTCCTCATCGCCGACGTGAAGATGCAGGCCGCGTTTCCCACCGAGCGCTGGTTCTGGTTCGACCCGCCTTTCCACCGCAACCAGTCGGCGCTGCTCCATCGCCAGGCCGACGACGTATGGCGGGTCGATTTCCAGCTCGGCTGGGACGCCGATCCCGACGAAGAGCGCAAGCCCGAACGCGTCATCCCGCGCATCAGGGCGATGCTCGGCGACAAGGTCCCGTTCGAGCTGCAATGGGTAAGCGTATATACCTTCGCGTGCCAGCGCATGGATCACTTTCGCCATGGCCGGGTGCTGTTCGCCGGCGATTCGGCGCACGGCGTGTCGCCGTTCGGAGCGCGCGGCGCGAACTCGGGGGTCCAGGACGCCGAGAATCTCGCGTGGAAGCTCACGCTGGTGCTCGACGGCAAGGCGCCATCCACGCTGCTCGACACCTATGCGAACGAGCGCGAGGTCGCCGCCGACGAGAACCTGAAGCACTCGACGCGATCGACCGACTTCATCACGCCCAAGAGCGAGATCAGCCGCACGTTCCGCGATGCCGTGCTGCTGCTTGCAAAGGAGCACCCCTTTGCGCGCAAGCTGGTCAACAGCGGCCGACTTTCGACGCCGACCACGTTGTCCGGCTCGCCGCTCAACACAGCCGATGTCGATACATTCGGTGGAACGCTGGTGCCGGGAAGCCCGATGTGCGACGCGCCGGTTGCATGCGACGGTGCACACGACTGGTTGCTGTCGTGCGTGCCGGGGCAGTTCGTGGGACTCTTGTTCAGCGCCACCGGCGACATTGCCGCGTCGACCATAAGCTCGCTCGAGGCACTCGCTGCGGCAGCGTTGCCGGTTCGAACCTTGCTGGTCGTGGGGCCGAATGCGGAGGTGCGCGAGATCGCAGGAATCGCGATCATCCGCGACGAAGAGGAGCTGCTCGCGCAGCGTTGCGACGCACGCGATGGCACGTACTATCTTCTGCGACCCGATCAGCACGTCGCCGCGCGCTGGCGCGAATTCGACGCGCATCGCGTCGCGGCTGCCGTCGCCCGTGCGACATGCAACGCGGCTGCGGAACAAGCCCCGGATTCGCAACACGGCGCGATGAGCCCCAGCGCAAGGAGGACGCCATGAGCAAGGTCGTTGCCATCACCGGAGCCTTCGGTAACCTCGGCGCCGTCGTCGCACGCCGATTCGTGCGGGACGGCTGGTCCGCAGCGCTTATCGGACACTCCACCGCACCGCCCGCGCTCGGCCGCGAATTCGGTGCGCAACTGCTGCTCGCGGGCGTGGATGTTGCCGATCTTCCTGCGGCACGCGACGCGGTCGAGCAGATCGTCGCGCGCTATGGCACGCTCGATGCGCTGATCAACGTCGCGGGCGGCTTCGTATGGCAAAAGCACGCCGACGGCGATCCTGAAACCTGGGATCGAATGTACAAGCTCAACCTGCGCACGGCCGTGACGATGTGCAAGGCGGCGCTCGATGCGCTCGCGTCGAGCGGCCGCTCGACCATCGTGAACGTCGCCGCGGCCGGCGCGGTCAAGGCGAGCGCGGGCATGGGCCCCTACGCCGCATCGAAGTCCGGCGTGATGCGATTGACCGAGGCGCTCGCCGACGAGCTCAAGGATCGCGGTGTCACGGTGAATGCCGTGCTCCCAAGCATCATCGACACGCCGCAAAACCGTAGCGACATGGCCAAGGCGGATTTCGCGCGCTGGGTCAAGCCGGAGTCGATCGCCGAGCTGGTGCTCTTCCTGGCTTCCGATGGCGCGCGTGACATCACCGGCGCGCTGATTCCGATCACCGGCCGGGTCTAATCGCGCCGCGACGCGTCCCGACACTGCGCGCGATGCACCGGATGCTTCAGGATCGGCGTCCGGCCGCTCAAATCAGCTCGCGCTTCGCCCGCATCCAAAGCGTGCTGAGCACGAGCCCGCCCGCGCACAACGCGATGGGCACGAAGGCCATCGCGGGAATGCCGGTCACGTCCCACAGCGCTCCGCCGATCACCGCGATGACGACCGCGCTGCCATAGCTGATGGTGAACGCGCCGGCTGCGGTTCGCGCGACGTCCTCCGGACGACACAGCATCGCAGGCAAAGTGAGGCCGACGATCAACGCAGCGGCGTCGGAAAAGCCGAGCACGCCGGCCCAAAGCACAGACATGGCGCCGCTCTGCCCGATCATGCCGATCACGCTCAGCAACGAAAGAAGTCCCGACACGAGATACGGCAACGCGCTGCGCTCGAGGCGATGCGCCGTAACCAGCAGCAGTGCCGATGCGGGAAGCTGCCCGAAGTTGAGCGCGGTCAGGGTTGGACCGATCAGGTCCGAACGACCGCTGTTGGCGAGAAACACCGGAATGAACGCATTGGTGCTGAAATAGACCGAGTTGACGCAGCCGAACAGAATGCCAAGGCGCCACACGAGGGGCGAGCGCCAGTCGGGCACCCATTTCTGCAGGCGACCCGGGTTGAACGCATGCTCGCCTTGCACGTGCGGCGCGAACATCTGCACGATCACTGCGATCAGAGCGATCAACGCCGACCACACCACGAGCGATCCGCGCCACGAGCCGCCGACGAGCGGCAACACGACCGGAATGGTCAGCATGACCGGAATCACCTCGCCGACGAGCAACCCGTTGGTGTAGATCGCCGTGGCAAGACCGATGCGCGAGGGAACCCAGTGGCGTACGGCCGTGGGCATGATCGGCTGCATGATCGCCACGCCGGCCGCCATGAAGATGGTGGTCGCGAGGAGCACCGCGTAGTTTCCGCTCAGGCCGCGCAGCGCCGAGCCGACCGCGACGATCACCAGACCGCCGACCAGCGCCGCACGAACACCGAGTCGCGCGACGATCAGCGAGCCGGCCATCGCCGCGATCGCGAACAGCGCCGGTCCTATGCTCCCCAGCAGACCGACCTGCGTCGCCGAAAGATGGAACTCGTCGCGGATGGTCGCGATGACCGGCGGGACGGCGAGAATGGTCAGGCGCAGCGCGTTGCCCGCGAGCCACAACATCAGAAGCGCCATCCATTCGTGGCGGCGAGCGTCGTCGCGCCCCATGTCCCTCCCCTGGCTTGTTGTTGACAACGTTCGCGCAACGCACCGCTGGCGGGCACGACTCGTTCGATAGTACACGGCGCGGCCGGCGTGTCGATTCGCAGCCTTTCCGTCCCCGCGCGCGCACCGCTCGTCCAGCTTCCAGACGGCCGTGCACTCCACGCGCCGATCGAATACATTAGCCGCGGCCGACGCGGCCCCTTGGAAGACCGTCGGCTGCCGTCACGCTTCGCGCGCTCGCACATGCCGAACGGCGAGTAGCCGTCAACGTCGACCGGCGTTGGGAGTCCAGACTACCAATCAAGTACAACGATGGCCCCGCGCAACCTCTGGTTCCGACTTCCGCTCTACGCTCGCGTTCTCGCGCTGATGGTCGCGCTGCTGTTGGCGTGCGTGCAGGCGCACGCTGCCATCGTCATCGACGACTTCGGCGGCTCGCGACTGGGCACCCGAAGCGTCAGCTACGACAACGCGGGCGGCACCAGTCCGATGCCGACGTTCACGGAATCGACGCTGGACGGCTACTTCGACCTCAACTCGTCGGGCAACTCGATCACTTCGGTGCACCTGACCTACTCGGTGCCCGCGCCGTTCGACATCACCGAGGGTGGCGCCAACAAGCAGTTCCTGCTCGAATTCGCGAGTGCCACGCGAATCCCGTCGCAGATCGCCGCAACGTGCTTCCAGATCTTCATCACCATCTACACCACGACCGGGACGCTGCAGTACGGTTCGGGCATCGCGGCGTTCAATACGATCAACAACATGGCGCTCGACTGGTCGCAATTCAGCGGATCGGGCAGCACCAGTTCGGTGACCGGTGTCGACATCGACGTGACCACCGGCGGCAACCTGTTCGAATGCCAGCTGCACATCCGCCGCATCTATGCGAGCCCCTCGATCGGCGGGGTGCCCACTCCGGCCGCGCCCTCGTTCAGCGCGGTGACATCCTCCCCGACAGGCAACACGACGATCGATTTCAACCTGTCGTTCTACTCGAACTTCGGCGTCGCGGCAGTCACCGGCCTGACCGCATCCGACATCACCGTCTCCGGAACGGCTGGCGCGACCACCGCCGTGGTGACCGGCAGCCTAGCGAACTACAACGTAGCGGTCTCCGGCATGACGACCGACGGAACGGTCATCGTGAGCATCGCGCCAGCAGCCGTGGTCGACGGGTACGCGCAGACCAACACCAGCGGCGACACGAGTCCCGCCGTAACGTACTGGCGGCCACCCGTTTTCACCAACGGCCCACCACCGTCGAGCGCAACCATCGGCAGTGCTTACACGTTCGACTACACAACATCCGGTGCGGGAACGATCACCTACGCGGTCGCCGCGGGCGCGCTCCCTGGCGGTCTTTCGCTGTCTTCCGGCGGGGCGATCACCGGAACGCCGACCGCGCTCGGGACCTTTGCTGGCACCACGCGCGCCACCAACGCCGCGTACACCGACCAGCCGTTCTCGATCACCGTGGTGTGTCCGACGCTCAGCGTGCAACCCGCCACGCTTGCGACTGCGCCGGTCATGTACGTGCCCTATCCGCAGACCTTCACGACCTCGGCGAGCAACGGCTTCGCAGGACCGTACAGCTACAGCGTATCGAGTGGTTCGCTGCCGCCGGGCCTCACGCTCGCGACCGACGGCACGCTCAGCGGAACGCCGAACACACTGGGCACCTACACCTTCACCGTCACCACCGCGCTGGCCGCCGGATGCAGCGGATCGCAAAGCTATACGGTGACGGTGCAACCACCGGTCATCGCGGTCACTCCAACGACGCTGTCGAACGGCACGCGCGCAACGGCGTACAACGCGACGTTCGGTGCGACCGGTTCGCCCTTCCCGTTCACGTTTAGTGTGTCGGCGGGTAGCCTGCCGACGGGATTGATGCTGGCGACCGATGGAACGTTGTCCGGAACGCCGACGACGCCCGGCCCGTACAACTTCTCCGTCACCGCGAGCGACGGCACGTTCAGCGGCTCGAGGTCTTATAGCGTAACCATCAACAAGACGTCGTCGACCACCACGCTCGTGCCTGCGCCGGCTTCATCGGTGTTTGGCCAGCCCGTCACGCTCAACGCCAACGTGAGCGGGACGAGCGGGCCACCGACGGGCAGCGTGACCTTCCTCGACGGCGTAACCAGCCTGGGCACTGTCGCCGTCGACATCAACGGCAACGCAGCGCTTGCGTCCTCGGCGCTTGCGATCGGATCGCACACCCTGACCGCGGCGTATGGCGGCGACGGGAACTTCGTCGCCTCGACGTCGTCGTCCGCGAATGTCGATGTGGGCAAGGCGGCAACGACGACCACGCTCTCGTCGAGCGCAAATCCGATCAACGCGACCTTCCCGCTCACCATCACCGCGAGCGTCGCCGCGGTCGCGCCCGCCAGCGGCATCCCGAGCGGCAAGGTCGATTTCTTCGACGGCGCCAACGCGATCGGCTCGGTGAATCTGAACGCCAGCGGCAGTGCTTCGATCACGACGTCCGTATTGAACGTCGCCACGCATCCGCTCACTGCAACCTACGCGGGCGATGGCAATTTCAACGGCAGCACATCCGCGGTGCTCAATCAGAGCGTGACGCCGCCACCGATCGTCATCGCACCTGCAACGCTGCCCAGCGCGACCTACGGCCTGGCTTACAGCGTCCAGCTCAGCGCGACGGGAACCTCGCAGCCGTTCACGTTCACCGTCACCGCGGGATCGCTGCCCGGAGGACTGTCGCTCGCGAGCAACGGCCTCCTGTCCGGCTCGCCAACCGGACACGGGTCGACCAGCTTCACCGTCACCGCAAGCGACGGCACGTACAGTGGAACTCGCGATTACACGCTCTTGATCACCGACGCCGCGACCAGCATCACCCTCACGGCCAATCCGACCTCGGCGATGGTCGGCCAGACCGTGGCCTTGAGCGCCAAGGTGACGAGCAACGCGCTTGGCGGCAGCGCGCCCGGCGGCTACGTCACCTTCAAGGAGAGCGGTGCCACGATCGGGCACAGTGCGCTCGATTCCAGCGGCGCGACATCGTTCACCACCGATGCGCTCAGCGCAGGCACGCACTCGTTCACCGCGGACTACCTGGGCGACAGCACGTCCGGTGCAAGCAGCTCGCCGAGCGTCGCGGTGGTCGTCGCGGCGAATGTCACGTCGCTTACGCTCGCGGCGGCGCCCAATCCCTCGCTCGTCGCCCAGGCGGTGACGCTGACCGCGACCCTCGCTGGTGCCGTCAACGGCACGGGAACGGTGGATTTCTTGGCTGGCGGCACCACCATCGCCGGTTGTGCCGCGCTCGCGGTGAACGCCGCAAAGGCGGTCTGCACGACCAGCGCGTTGTCCGCAGGCACGCACACGCTGACGGCCGCTTACTCTGGCGATGCGGCCAATGCGGGCAGCACGTCGAACGCGGTGACCCAGCAGGTCGTGTCGCAACTCGCGTTGCCGGTCTACCGCTTCGACACGCCGACCTATCGCTTCTACACCAGTTCCGAGAGCGAAAGAACCGCGGCGAGCACCTTCGCGTCGTGGATACCGCGTGGCGTCGCTTTCTATGCGTACGGCAGCGCCGTCGCCGGCACGCTGCCGGTCTACCGCTTCAACAGCGGCAGCGAGCACTTCTACACGATCTCGGAAGTCGAGAAAGCGTTCATTGCCGGCGTGTTCCGCACCTGGACCTACGAGGGTGTTGCGTTCTACGCTTACGCCGATGGATCGGCGCAAACGACGCCGGTGTACCGCTTCAACGCCGGACCGTTCCATGTGTTCGCCGTCTCGGACGCGGAAAAGACGCTGTTGCAAAGCCAGCATCCGGGTTGGACGCTGGAGGGCGTCGCTTTCCATGGCCGGACTGCACCGTAGCGAAATACACGAACGACGCGGCGGGGACGGCCTGCATTGACGGCAACGCGTAGCAGCGTGCGGGCGGCCCGTTCAGATCGCCCCTAACGCTTGTCCCAACACGCGGACATGCGCAAACTGCCTGCTTTGCCCGCGCCTCGATAAGCCATGACCGTACAGACCTGGCTCGCGTTCGCAGCCGCCTCCGCCGTGTTGCTGGTGATACCTGGCCCGACCATCCTCACCGTGATCGCCTACTCGGTGAGCCACAAGGGCCGCGCGCGCTTGCCATTGGTTGCGGCCGTCGCACTCGGCGATTCCACCGCGCTCGTGCTATCCCTCGTGGGCTTGGGCGCGTTGCTTGCTGCCTCGGCGCTCGCGTTCAGCGCGATCAAGATCGCCGGCGGCCTGTACCTGATCTATCTCGGCGTGAAAATGCTCCGCTCGGGCATCGTGCCGGCCGCGGGTCCGGCCGCCGAACTGCACGTTTCGCGTCGACGACTGTTCCTCAACACCTACACCGTGACGGCGCTCAATCCCAAAGGCATCATCTTCTTCGTCGCGTTCCTGCCCCAGTTCCTGCACTCCGAGGGCAACGTGACGCTGCAGCTCTGGATCCTGGGCAGCACCTTCGTCGGGCTCGCGATCGTGAACGCCACGCTCTACGCCGTCTTCGCCGCATCGGCGCGCCGCATGCTCTCGCACGGAGGCGCGCAGCGGCTGTTCAACGGTGTGGGTGGCGGCCTGCTCACCGCCGCCGGTGTGTGGGCGCTCTTCGCCAGGCGCGTCACCGCGGCGGTGTAACTCGCCGCGCGACCCAGCCAACACACGACGTCGCAGCCGTTCCTAAGCCGCCGGACGCACCTGCGGCCGCGTGGTCGTGTGCGCTTCGCGCGTGACGCGTTCGTCGCGCTCGACTCGCGGCAACGCGGACGCGCGGCTTGCGGTGACGCTTACCGGAGGCAAGCGATACACCGGCAGGCCGCTCGTGTACTCGCCGGTGAACACGCCGGCTTTCGCGGCGTCCTGACGCGTGACGACCGGCCCGAAGGTGTCGCCCGCTTCCCTGGCAAACGCTGGCATGCTGTTCTCCCATGGCAAGGCGACGATCAATCCCCCGATTAGTGCCGCGATCAACCATCCGCTCCGACGCAACCCGCGTCGACCGCTTGCAAATCTTCCACGCCGGCCGCGCCGGCCCAGCGTGTGTGAACCGTGGATGCGCTTCATGACCATCTCCCGAGGTTCGTCCACCGTGGATCGGCATCGAGCCGTTCGCGATGCATCGGACACGGCGCTCCGATGTCCCTCAGCAGGTGCCGGTTGAGGCCCGCAAGGGCTTCTTCCGCAGCCGGCAAGCGAGGCGCCACCGCATTGCGCAACGCTGCGCGCAGCCCGGCCTGCATGCGTTCGAGGAGGATCCCGACGCGGGGCAGGCGGTTCGGCAGCGGGGTGTTCAGTTCCGACGAGGTCATGGGCTGCTCTCTGGATCGATTCCGACGCTGGTAAGCATACGAATCCAGCCTCAGGCATGGAATCGATTTCTTCTGTCCATGTTGGTAAGCTATGCTTACCGAATGTCGCGCCTGCCCCTCAACACGCTCGCAGCGTTCCGCGCCGTCGCCGAATTGCAGAATCTCCGCGCGGCGGCCGAAGTCCTGCACCTGACGCACAGCGCAGTGAGCCAGCAGATCAAGGGACTGGAGGAGCAACTCGGCTTCGACTTGTTCGAGCGGCGCGGCCGGCGAGTGGTGCTCAATCCCGCCGGCGAAGCGCTGCTGCGCAGCGTGCGCGCGGCGCTCAGCGAGCTCGACGATGGGGTTCAGGCGGCCGCTGCCGCGGCGAGCGGAACCGATCAACGGCTGCGCGTCACGGTGCTGCCGTCGTTCGCCCAGCGCTGGCTGCTGCCGCGCATGGGACGCTGGCGCGAGATACACCCATCGCTTGCGCTCGAGATCGAAGCGACGGCGCGCCTGGTGGATCTGCAGCGCGAAGGCTTTCATGCCGGTGTGCGACAAGGGCGCGGACCGTGGCCGGGACTGGTGTCCGAGCAGTTGTTCGAGATGCCGATGCCATTCATCGTCGTGGGTTCGCCTTCCGCCGCTCGCAGGCTCGCCGGCGCGCAACCCGAGGCGTTCGCACGCGAGCCGCTGCTGGGCGATCGCGATCTGTGGGAACAGTGGTTCGCTGCAGCCGGCGTGAAAACGCAAGTCACGCCGGTCGCGCTGTTCAACGACGTCGGGCTGATGCTGCAGGCCACCGAGCAGAACATCGGGCTCGCGATGTGTCGCGAGTTGCTGGCCGCGGACGCGTTGCGCAGCGGCACGCTGGTGCGCCTCTCGCCGCTGTCGATCACCTACGAAGTTGCGTACCCCTACCAGCTCGCGTATCCGGCCGCGCTGCGCGACTGGCCGCCATTGCTTGCGCTGCGCGGGTGGTTGCACGACGAAATCGAGCTGTCGCGCCAGGCTCTGTATCCGTCGAGCGGCAAGACGAAGTCCGCGAAGTCACCGGCCAAAGTGCCCGCGCGCCGGCCGACGCGGCGAGGTTGATCGCGTTCGCCAGCGGAACGGCTATGCGCTGCGCGCCTTCAGGCCACGCAGGCGATCCACGGCCGCGACCAGCGTTTCATCGCGCTTCGCGAAGCAGAAGCGGACCACGTGGTGATCGGTATGGTCGCGATAGAACGCGGACAGCGGAATGGTCGCGACGCCATGCTCGCGCACCAGCTGCTGTGCGAAGAGGTCCGCCGGTGCGTCGCTGATCCGGGCGTAGGTCGCGAGCTGGAAGTAGCTGCCCGCGCACGGCAGCAAGTCGAACGGCGTCGCTGCGAGCGCATCGCGCAGGAAATCGCGCTTGGTCTGGAAGAAATCCGGCAGCGACTCGTAGCGCGCGGGATCCTCGAGAAAGCGGGCAAGTGCGTGCTGAACCGGCGCATTCACGGTGAACACGGTGAACTGATGGACGCGCCTGATCTCGGCCGTCACATCGCGCGGCGCAAGCGCATAGCCGACTTTCCAGCCGGTCACATGGAAGGTCTTGCCGAAGGAGCCGATGACCACGCTGCGCTGTGCGAGCTCCGCGTGGCGCGCGAGGCTCTCGTGGCGCGCACCGTCATACACCATGTGCTCGTAGACCTCGTCGCTGATCACCCGGATCGGCGTTCCGCGCGTCAGCTCGGCCAAGGTGTCGAGGTCGGAATCTGAAAGGACGCTGGTGCCGGGATTGTTGGGCGTGTTGAGCAGAATGATGCGCGTGCGCGGCCCGATCGCGTGCCGCACGGCGTTCCAATCGATACGAAAGCCCGGAAAGGTCAGCGGGAGCGTCACCG
>DATKLH010000288.1:0-2745 GCA_035542515.1 Casimicrobiaceae bacterium | reverse complement strand
GATGTCGCTCGACGACAACGCTCCGGTCCCCGCGGGACATCCTGCAATAGGCGTGAGCCTTAGGATCGTCGACGACCAGGGGCACGAGGTCGCGTGCGGCGAGACCGGCGAGCTCGCCGTTGCGGGCAAGCACATCCTCGCCGAGTATTGGAACGACCCGGTCGCCACGCGCGATACACTCCGCGACGGCTGGTGCATGACCGGCGATCTCGCCTATCGCGACGTGCGCGGGCTCTACTACCTGGTCGGCCGCAAGAAGGACATGATCATCTCGGGCGGGTACAACATCTATCCCAAGGAGGTCGAAGACGTGCTCTATCAGCTCGACGCCGTGAGCGAATGCGCGGTCATCGGCGAGGCGCATCCGTTGTGGGGCGAGATCGTCCACGCATTCGTCGTCGCCAAGCCCGGCATGGCCCTCACCGAGGATGCGATCGTCGAGCACTGCAAGCGTCTGCTCGCCGACTACAAGAAGCCCCGCCGGATCTCCGTGATGAGCAAGCTGCCGCTGACGGCCAACAACAAGCCGGACAAGAAGCAGTTGCGCGCTATGCTTGCGGGCACGCCGCATCGCGAAGGCGTCTCGGCATGAGCTACGTCCGCATCAGTCAGTTCACGCAACGCGACGAGCCCGGCGCAGGATCCGAATGGTTCACGCGCGACGGCACTGGGGAATTCGTGCGCATCGACCGCGACGCGTCCGGCGGCTCGTTGCCCTTCGAGCCCGAGTCGCGCGCGCTGGTGAGCTGGGCCGGCTGCCGCACGCGTGCGTATGGCGAGCGTCGCAACGGCGCCATCACCTATCTGCTGAAGTATCCGGTGCCGCTGGATTACCTGTACGAGTTCGACGCCTGGTTCCACTACGAGCACATGCCGATCCTGCTCGAGGAAAAGACCTGGTACGGCTGCGATTTCTACCGCTCGACCGGCATATCGATGTACACCTTCGCTGCGATCCATCACCTCGAGCCGGCGGCGCTCAAGAGCGCCGCACGCGACCGCTCGATCAGCACCCCCTGGTGGAACCGACTCAAGCAGTACGCGTGGTTCGACAAGGGCTTCGTTCGCGCCATCCTGCGGCGCATCTGACTCTTCGGAAGGATTCGAATTCATGGGCAGGCACGTACCCATCTGCGAGGAAGCGCTGCGCGACGCGCATCAGTGTCTGTGGTCGACGCGCATGACCAACGAGATGATGCTTCCGATCGCGAGCCTCATGGACGCCGTCGGCTACGACGCGATCGACCTGATCGGCGGAGCCGTATGGGACGTGTCGGTGCGCTTCCTCAGGGAAGACCCGTGGGAGCGCATGCGCCACGTACGGCGCCTGATACCGAAGACGCCGCTCAATGCGTGGGTGCGCGGCCAGAGCCTCTGGACCTTCGAGGTCTTTCCCAACGACGTGGTCGAGCTCGCGATGGAGCGCCTGATCGCGAACGGCATTCGCGAGATCGCCCTCTACGACCAGTTCAACGACCTGCGCAATGTCGAGGTGGTTGTCGCCAAGGCGAAATCGGTGGGCATCGTCGTGCGCGGCGCGCTGGTGTTCTCGCGCAGCCCGGTCCACACCGACGAATACTACGCAGGCAAGGCCGCGGAGTTCGTGCGACTCGGTGCCGAGCAGATCATCGTCAAGGATCCGAGCGGCATGCTCGACATTCCGCGCGTCGGCACGCTGGTGCCGGCGCTGCGGCGTGCGGTGGGACCGGTCCGCATCAACATCCACAGTCACTGCATGAGCGGACGCGCGCCGGAAGTCCTGCTCGCGGCGGTCGAAGCCGGCGCCGACACGATCCATACCGCGATCTCCCCGCTCGCCGACGGTCCTTCGCATCCGCCGACCGAATGGATCGACGAGCGACTGCGCAAGATGGGGCATTCGACCGATCTCGACCGCGATGCACTGCGCCGGATCGCAGCCTACTTCCGTTACGTGTGCCAGCGCTGGGACAAGCCGATCGGCGCGCCGATGCCGCACGATCCGTTGCTCGACGAGCACCAGCTGCCCGGTGGCATGATCACCAACCTGCGCACGCAGTTGCGCGAGCGTGGCATCGAGCATCGGCTGGTCGAGATCCTCGCCGAGGCATCGCAGGTGCGCAAGGACATGGGCTACGTCCCGGTGGTGAGCCCCACCGCGCAGTTCATGCTGACCCAGGCTACGCTCAACGTGATCCAGGGCGAGCGCTACAAGACCATTCCCGACGAGCTGCGCAAATACGTGCTCGGCTACTACGGCACGCCTCCAGCGCCCATCGCGCCGGAGCTCATGGAGCGCGCAGTGCGCAAGGGTGACAAGTTCGTGTCGGGACGCGCGGGCGATCTGGTGCCCCCGGCTCTGGAACGCGTCCGCAAGACGCGCGGCCCGTTCGATTCGGACGACGATCTTCTCAACGCGGTGTTCTACAACGACGAAATCCTCAAGCCGATGTTCGACGCGCGACGTCGCGCGGACTACACGCGGTTCTACAAGCCGGCGAATGCCGTCACCGACCTGGTGTACGAGCTGAGCCGCCGACCGGACATCGCGTTCGCGCGCATCCGCCGGGGCGCGGGATTGTCGCTGACCTTCGCCGATGGGGAAGCGCGTGTCGCGGGTTGAGCGCGTCTCAGGGTGCGCACCGGCACGATCGACGTCGCTCGCGAGCGCGAGCACGACAAGCATGCCGTGAAGGAGCTGGCTTTGTTGATTCGCAAGTTCGATGATGCAAGCGACGACGCATTTCTCGCGAGCGCGCGCAGCGG
>DATKLH010000287.1:0-3903 GCA_035542515.1 Casimicrobiaceae bacterium | reverse complement strand
GCGATGATGCCGGTGCAGGAAGAGATGGCCTCGCGGGTGAAGAAGGAAACCATCGCGTCCATTCGCGCCGCCGTGGAGGCGAAGGGGACGCAATAGTCTCGCCGCGGCGGCACGCCGGATGGACACGCGTACGCTCCATGATGTCCTGATCCTCGGTGGCGGCAACGCGGCGCTGTGCGCTGCGCTCAGCGCGCGACACGCCGGTCGCAGCGTGCTGGTGGTCGAGTGCGCGCCGCAGCACTTCCGTGGCGGCAACAGCCGGCACACGCGCAATCTTCGTTGCATGCACGATGCGCCCGCCGACGTGCTGACCGAGGTCTATTCCGAAGAAGAGTATTGGCAGGACCTGTTGAAGGTGACCGGCGGGCAGACCGACGAGCGCCTGGCGCGCATGACCATCCGCTTCACGGCCACCTGCCGCAAGTGGATGCATGACCACGGTGTGCGTTTCCAGCCCTCGCTCGGCGGGACGCTCCATGTGTCGCGCACCAACGCGTTCTTCCTCGGTGGCGGCAAGGCGCTGATGAACGCGTATTACCGCTGCGCCGAGGCGCTCGGCGTGGAGATAGCGTATGACACCGAAGTCGTGGACCTGGACATCGTCGACGGGCAGTTTCGTTCCGCACGCGTCGTGCGTCATGGCCTCGAGCAGGACCTCCGCGCGAAGTGCGTCGTGGCGGCGGCCGGAGGCTTCGAGTCCAACCTCGAATGGCTCAGGGAGGCGTGGGGTCCGATCGCCGACAACTTCCTGATCCGCGGCACGCCGTACAACAAGGGACGCGTGTTGCGCCTGCTGCTCGACAAGGGTGCGAAAAGCATCGGTGATCCGACGGCAGGACACTGCGTGGCAATCGATGCGCGCTCGCCCAAGTTCGACGGCGGGATCTGCACGCGCGTGGATTGTGTTTCGCTCGGTATCGTCGTCAACGAGAACGCGCAGCGCTTCTACGACGAAGGTGAAGACTTCTGGCCCAAGCGCTATGCCATCTGGGGACGCCTCGTCGCGGGGCAGCCGAACCAGATCGGCTATTCGATCATCGATGCGAAGGCAATCGGCAAATTCATGCCCCCGGTGTTTCCGGCGATAAAGGCTGCGTCGATTCGCGAGCTCGCTGCCGCGCTCAAGCTGCCAGCCGATGCGCTGGAAGACACGGTGAGGCGCTTCAATGCCGCGGTGCGTCCCGGCACGTTCGAGCACACCGTGCTCGACGATTGCGCGACCGAAGGGATCGACCCGCCGAAGACGCACTGGGCCCGACGCATCGACGTGCCGCCGTTCTTCGCCTATCCGCTTCGCCCCGGCATCACGTTCACCTATCTGGGCGTAGCCGTCGACGAACGCGCACGCATGATCATGCAGGACGATCGTCGCGCGTCCAACATCTTTGCGGCCGGCGAGATCATGGCGGGCAACGTGCTGGGCAAGGGCTATCTCGCGGGCATCGGCATGTCGATCGGAACCACGTTCGGACGCGTCGCGGGCGAGGAGGCCGCGCGCGTTGCCGCCGCTTGATCCGATCGCGCCGAAGCTGGTCGAGGAAGGCCAGCGCATGGCGAGCATCTGCAACGCCTGCCGCTATTGCGAGGGCTTCTGCGCGGTATTTCCGGCGCTCGAGCGACGCCTGAGCTTCGCCGAGGCCGACCTCGCCTATCTCGCCAATCTCTGTCACAACTGCGGCTCCTGCTATTACGCCTGCCAGTACGCGCCGCCGCATGAGTTCGAGGTCAATTTTCCGCGCATGCTGGCGGAGCTGCGCGGGGCGAGTTATCGCAAGTACGCGTGGCCGTCGGCGTTGGCACGTTCCTTCGAGCACAACGGTGTCGTGGTGAGCCTGGTGACCGCCGCGATGCTGGTCGCATTCCTGGTCGCTGTTGCGTATGCATCGCGCGGACCGGGATTGTTCGCCGCCCATTCGGACGCCGACGGTGCGTTCTATGCCGTCCTGCCTCACGCCACGATGGCATGGACGTTCGGCGCGGTGTTCGCATGGGTTGTCGTGGCGCTGGGTATGGGTGCTGCGCGGTTCTGGCGCGACGTCGAGGAGCGCAAGCGCGACTTCATCGAGCCTGCGTCGCTCGGCTACGCGGTCGAAGACGTTCTTCAGCTCAAGTATCTTGGCGGTGGCGGCGACGGTTGCACCTATCCGCACGACCGGCCGTCGCAGCTTCGTCGCGTGTTCCATCAGTTCACCTTCTACGGTTTCCTCCTTTGCTTCGCTGCGACCTGCATCGCGACCTTGTATCACTACGTGTCGAGATGGCCCGCGCCGTATCCGCTGTGGAGCTGGCCGGTCGTGCTCGGCACGCTGGGAGGATTCGGATTGCTGATCGGTCCCGCGGGCCTGATCGGACTCAAGCTGCGTCGCGATTCGGCGCTCGAGAGTCCCGCGCACGCAGGCATGGATGTGGCGTTCCTCGTGCTGCTCGCGCTCGCGAGCCTCACGGGTCTGCTGCTCATGGCGTGGCGCGAGACCGTTGCGATGGGAATCCTGCTCGCCGTCCATCTTGGTGTGGTGATGGCGTTGTTCCTCACCATGCCCTACGGCAAGTTCGTGCACGCCGTCTACCGATTCGCAGCGCTCGTACGCTTTCATCTCGAACGCAAGCGACCGCTGCCGGAGATCGGCGCGGAGTAGTGGCATTCGCGTCGCGCTGCGAATGGAGCGCGAGCGTACTCCTACAGCTTCGGGATGTGCAAAGTCTTGCTGATCATGAGACTGCCCGAGAGCAGGAACAGCAGCGCGAACGGATGCAGCAGCCACGGCCCCAGTGTCCAAGTGCCGCCGACCAGTGCATCGCCGGCGCGCCCCCACCATGCGGCCAACGCGAGCAGGGCGGTGAGCACGACGGTGGAAGGAATCGGCGTGCCTTCGAAATACTTTACCTTGCCGGTGCCCCCCGAGAGCGCTTCGGCGGTGACGTTATAGCGGGCAAGCCGGCTCACGCCGCAGCACACGAAGTAGATCAGTACGGCAGCATCCCAGCCACCGCGCATCCCGGCCGCGAAGGCCAACGCGGCCGGTGCGACGCCGAAGGAGATCACATCGGCCAGCGAATCGAGCTCGCGTCCCAGGGGCGAGTGTTCCTGGCGCCAGCGCGCGATGCGCCCGTCGAGGATGTCGAACACGAGCGCTGCCGGCGCGAGCGCGGCTGCAAGCAGGAACACGGCAAGCGACTGTGCCTGCATGTACATCATCGCGAGCAGCACCGATCCCATGCCGCATGCGGCGTTCGCGAGGGTGAAGAAGTCCGCGAGGTGGAAGCCGCGGATCATGGAAAAGTGACGCGGTCGGTCGTTGTTCATGGCTGATCCGGAAAGGCACGCGAGTTGCGCGCGACGCTTGCGCGCGTGGCAATGGCATGCAATATAAGGTTACGCGCGCAAGGATCCGCCGTCTCTGCGAGAATCGCGCTCGCGCTGCGAGCAGTCACAGTGCCGGTCGTCACGGGGGAACCAGGCGTTGGCAAGAGGAAACTACGGAGAGTCGTCGATTCGCGTGCTCAAGGGGCTGCAGCCGGTCAAGGAGCGCCCCGGGATGTACACGCGCACCACCGACCCGACGCACATCATCCAGGAAGCGATCGACAACGCCGCCGACGAGGCGCTCGGCGGCTACGCCACTCGGATCGAGGTCACCGTACATGCCGACGGGTCGGTGAGCGTTGCCGATGACGGACGCGGCATTCCGGTGGGACTTCATCCCGAGGAAAAGGTGCCGACCATCGAGCTGGTGTTCACGCGGCTGCACGCCGGCGGCAAGTTCGACAAGAAAGGCGGCAGGGGCGCATACGCGTTTTCGGGCGGCCTCCACGGCGTCGGCGTGTCGGTCACCAACGCGCTTTCCAAGCGGCTCGAAGTCGAGGTGAAGCGCGACGGCAAGGTGCATCGCATCGTGTTCGCGA
>DATKLH010000286.1:0-5347 GCA_035542515.1 Casimicrobiaceae bacterium | reverse complement strand
TTGCGGGTCCTTCGCGAACACCAGAAGCGCGGGTGGGTGTGGTGCATAGTAACGGCGTGCGAGGGTCTCGACAGGTACGCCGCGCCAGTGGTCCAGTCGCGTGCGCCACATCGCAACGATGGTCCGCAGCGCGCCGTTGCTGTCCCACCGGCGACCCGATGTGGTCACCGGCGACGCGATGCGCGCTGGAGCGCCGGCCATTCGTTTCAACCGCGCGGACAGCTCGATGTCCTCCATCAGCGGTATCGCGGCATATCCACCGGCGTCGTCGAACAGGCGACGCTCCACGAACATCGCCTGGTCGCCGGTGGCGATTCCGCTGAGACGGGAGCGCAGGTTCATCGCGCGTGTGACCACCGGCAGGAGCATCGAACGGCCTTCGATGCGCACATCGAAGCGTCCCCAGCGATATCCGCTGCGCAGCGCCTGCTCGACAGCGCCTGCCGCCGTGTCGGGCAGCCGTGTATCGGCGTGCAGGAACACAAGCGCATCGCCACGGGCCCTGGCTGCTCCCGCATTCATTTGAAGCGCGCGCCCGCGTGGTGTGACGGCCACGTCGTCGGCCCGCGACTCCGCCAACGAGCAGGTCGCGTCGCGACTTCCACCGTCGACCACGATCACCTCGTGTCCCGCGCGACGCAAGGGCTGCAAAGCCTCGAGCGCCGCGACAATCGTCGTCGCCTCGTCGAGGACCGGCATCACGATGGAAATTGGCATGCGGCGCGCGGCTTGCGGCGGGTCGAGCGTACGAAAGGCTGTCCCTCGCGCGCTCGCGCAGTGTACAGTACGCGCGGAGAGTCGCAGCACGTCGGCGTATGCGTGTCGAGCATGCGGCGCCGTGACGAGGAAGCAGCATGACGTCGAAGGGTGGAAATGCCGCGCGCCGCCGATTGCGGACCGGCGAGGCGAACGAGCCCGCGGTACGCGCTACGCGCGAAGTGCACGATGCCTCGCGGATGCAACGTTCGAGTTGGGCGCAGGCGCTCGCAGTCTCGCTGCGGTTCGTGCCCCACGCGCTGGCAGCGGCAGTCGCTGTCGCCGTAGCGCGCGGCGATCTGGACGCGGTCTGGTGGATCGGCGGGTTTTTCCTGCTCGCTCCCGTGGTCGAGCTCGTGCTGGGGCAGGAAGACGGCCAGCGAAGCCCGGCGGGTCGCTGCGAGCGGCTGGCGTGTCGCCTCTCGCCCTGGCTCTGGATTCCATTGCAAGCAGCGGTGCTCGTCGCGGGCATTTTTGCGGCCGCTCATGTAGCCACCCCGATGCCCGTGGTCTGGCCCGCGGTGCTGACCGGTTTGCTGTGCGGGATCTTCGGCCTGACGGCCGCACACGAGCTGATGCATCGGCGCGAGCGGGGTGCGCGAGCTGCGGCGATGCTGCTGCTCGCGTTCTCAGGTTACGCACACTTCTGCGTCGAGCATGTCCGCGGTCATCATCGTCGCGTGGGTACGCGAGACGACGGTGCGACGGCGCGGCTGGGCGAAACGATCTACGTGTTCCTGTGCCGCTCGATCGCGAGCGGCATCGTGAGCGCGTGGCGATCGGAACGCGAACGACTTGCGCGCTATGGCTTGGGCGCATGGAGCGCACGCAATCGCGTGATCGCAGGATGGATGCTCTCGACGGCGCTTTGCCTGTTCGCGGCGTGGGCAGCCGGCGTAGCGGGCGTGGTGTTCTTCGCCACGCAGGCCGCGGTGGGCATCATCATCCTCGAAGTATCCAACTACGTTCAGCACTACGGGCTGACACGGCGCGAAATCGAATCGGGTGTGTATGCACGCATCGAGGCCTCGCACGCGTGGGATTGCCGATTTCGCCTCACCAACCTGCTGTTGCTGGACCTGGGGCGTCACTCGGATCATCACCTCGAGCCGGCGCTCGCGGCCGACCAGTTGAAGGCGCGCTCCGAAGCGCCGCGACTGCCGGCAGGTTACTTTTCGCTGTTCGCCGTCACCTTCCTGCCGCCCTTGTGGATGGTGATCATGAATCGGCGGGCGCGCTGGGCGCGCACGCGCGTGGGTCGGATGCGAGTGCACACGCAGACGCCGCTCGCACGGCGCACATCACACAGCAAGCACGATCACGCCGGCGGCACACCCGACGAAGATCTCTTGCGCGGGCCGCCGTCGCGCACCGACGCGATGGTGTAGCGCGTCTAACCGCGTCGCGCCGCGCTCGAGCTTGCCGCGTTGATGTCAGCTATTGCTTCACGGCGGCGAAGCTCCACTGGCCCGCGCGCTTGCGCACGCCGGTCACCGTCACCTGTGGCTGGCTGCCCTGGATGCCGTACACGATCGCGCCCGTCGCGGCGGTGCGCACGGGCAGCTCGACATCGCCATGGACGGAATACGATGCACCGGGAATCGGCATGCCGTTGAGCTGGCAGTTGAGGCTCACCGTGTAGTCGACCGTGCCGTCGGCCACGCCAAGCTTGAGCCTGTACGAAGCGGAGCTGTAAACCTCGAGCTGCGACAGCGTCTGACCTCG
Organism: Casimicrobiaceae bacterium; assembly: GCA_035542515.1. GTDB lineage: Bacteria > Pseudomonadota > Gammaproteobacteria > Burkholderiales > Casimicrobiaceae > VBCG01. The sequence goes on along the minus strand of DATKLH010000286.1, from coordinate 2,866 downwards.
TCGCTGCGTCCGCGCCGATGCACGCATCCTCAACATCGACGTGCCGGATGAGCGCGGCGACCCATCGAACCAACGTGGCATTTGCGTCGGCGAAGCGCCGTGGATTATTCGCCCTTCGTCAGGCACGCGACGGAAGCAAGCGACTGGCGCAAACCCCAAGTGTGCGCGTCAGGCGGTTCTTAAACGTTCCTTAAACGTGCGGTAGCGATGTGCGCGGCACAAAGCGCAGCGTTAGACTGCTATCGCCGGCCTTGCGTCGATCCATGCGAAACCCCTCACCCACGTCAGTCTCCGCCGCAACGCGCCGTTTCGACCGCTTCGAGCTGCGGCCGTCCGAGCGCGTGCTGCTTGCCGACGGCGCGCCGATCAATCTCGGCGCACGCGCCTTCGACGTGCTCGTCGCGTTGTCGGATCGTCCGGGCGTGCTGGTGAGCAAGGACGAGCTGCTCGCGGCGGTCTGGTCGGGTCTGGTGGTCGAGGAGAACAACCTGCAGGTGCAGGTGTCCACGCTCCGCAAGATCCTCGGGCCCGACGCGGTCGCGACGATTCCTGGGCGCGGTTACCGCTTCAACGTCCCCGTGATCGGCGCGGACGGCGAGGTTGCGCCGCCAGCAGGCGAGCATCTTCTGTCCGTGGTGCCGGCGTCGCCAGCGAGAATCCGCAGCAATCTCCCGGCGCGCCTTCCGGCGCTGTACGGTCGCTCACAGGACCTGCAGGCCATCGTAGCGCTTACTCGCCAATATGCCGTCGTGACGATTACCGGTCCGGGCGGCATCGGCAAGACACGCGTTGCGCAGGCCGTGGCGCAGCAGGTTGCAACCGAACGCGCAAGCGACTATCCCGACGGGATCTGGTGGGTCGAGCTCGGCGCATTGAACGACAGCACGCTGGTGGATTCGGCTGTCGCGCAGGCCATGGGCCGCTCGCCGGCGGGCGATCGCGACGGACCTTCGACGCTTTGCGCGCAGCTTTCGACGCAGCGATCGCTGATCGTGCTCGACAACTGCGAGCACCTCGCCGATGCGGTTGCCGGATGGGTGGAAGCCATCGTGGCGGCCGCGCCCGGCGTGAGCCTGCTGATCACGAGCCAGGAGACGTTGAAAGTCGCCGACGAGCAGGTCTATCGCCTGGGTCCTCTTGCCGTTCCGGACGACGGATCGACCGCCGAAGCGGCGCGCACCGGCGCAGTGGAGCTCTTCGAAGCTCGTGCGCATGCCGTGGACCGGCACTTCAGCCTGGATGGCAGCAATCGCCGGGCCGTGATCGAGATCTGCCGGCGCCTCGACGGCATTCCGCTCGCGATCGAGCTCGCCGCGGCCCGACTGCCGCTGCTCGGCGTCGAAGGATTGCGTGCGCGATTGCACGAGCGATTCAGCCTGTTGACTGCGGGCTCGCGCGTGGTCCTGCGTCGTCACCAGACGCTGCGTGCGACGCTCGAGTGGAGCCATGCGCTGCTCACGCACGACGAGCAGACCGTGTTCCGGCGCCTCGGTGTCTTTTCCGGCGGATTCACGCTCGAAGCCGCGCAGCAGCTCGCGAGCGACGCCACCATCGACCGATGGGCGGCGCTGGATCACCTCGGTGCGCTGGTCGACAAGTCCCTTGTGCTTCCGGAGGGCGAGGTCATTCCGCGCTATCGGATGCTCGAGTCCACGCGCGCCTTTGCGCTCGAGCGTCTCGCCGAGGCCGGCGAGACACAGGCGACGCTGGGTCGACATGCGCGAGCGATCGTGCGGTTGCTGGAGCCGTTCGAGATCGACGATTGGCAGTGGCGCGCGAGTGGCGATCGAATCCCCGCGGCCGCAGCCGAGCTCGACAACCTCCGCGCCGCGCTCGAATGGGCCGATGCTGCCGAGGGCATGGGCGCCCTTGCCGTGGAGCTTGCGAGCCTTTCGTACTGCGTGTGGTGGTCCTCGTCGCACATGGCCGAAGGACTGACACGTGCCCTTGCGCTGCAGCGACATGTTGCGCGCGGCATCCCGAAGGAGATCGAGGCGCGCTTCTGGCTGACCATCGCGAAGCTCGCCCTGTATTCGTTCCGGCGCGAAGGTCGCGACGCGGCCGTGCGTGCGGTCGATCTGTACCGCGAGCTCGGCAACGCGCAGCGCCTCTACGACGCGTTGTTGTTCGCGGCGGTGGAGGGGACCCGTTTCGCCACGCCTGCGCAGATGGAAGCCGCAATCGCCGAAGCGGAGCGACTGGAACGACCGGAGTGGCCGGCGCGTCAGCGCGCCAAGGTCCCGTTCGCGCGTTGCTGGTGGTTCGCAAGGACTGGCCGGTTCGAGGAAGCGCTGCAATGCGCGCAACGCCAGGTCGCGATCTGCCAGGAGGCGGGCGTCGAGATCGCAGCGCTCTATGCGATGTCCAACGTGGCCATGATGGAAGTGCTGCTGGGCAGGGAGGCCGAAGCACTCGATCACGCGCGTGCGGCCATTGCGCGCCTGCACGCCATCGGCCACGACGCCGGCGCGGGTCATCTGTACCACGGCGAGATGAGCGCCTTGCTGATGCTTGACCGCCTCGACGAGGCTCGCGTTGCCGGTCGCCATGCTTACGAGCGCTTGCTGAGGGAGGGCGACGAGTACCGTCTGCTGCAGTCGCTCGCGCTGATGAATGCGCTCGACGGGAAGATCGAGATCGCGGCGCGTCTGCTGGGATTTTTCGACGCGCTGCAGGCGCGCTCCGGAGAAAACGACAGCGCCGAGGCATCGCTTGTGGAGCAGCGCCTTGCGCCGCTGCTCGCGGCACTTCCCGAACATGCACGCGCGCGACTCGCGTTGGAAGGGGCTGCGCTGAGCGACGAGGAGGCATTCCGGATCGCCTTCGACGACGGCAAATGACCCGCCGTGGACGCGGACGGCTAGAA
>DATKLH010000285.1:0-2231 GCA_035542515.1 Casimicrobiaceae bacterium | reverse complement strand
GCAGCCTGATATGAGGCCCATGGTCGCAAGAGCCAAAACGACGGCTCCACGCCGCGCACGAAGCGATGTGAGCATCGAGCGGTTGAAGCGATCCTCTGTCATCCGGTTCATGAAGACTCCTTCAATGGGTACGCCGCGCATCCGGGACTTCGCACGACCAGTCGTGGCGTCGTGGGTCTTGCGCACAAAACCATTAGGCGCCGCGCGCATGACGCGTGGGTTTCGACTCGAGCAGCCCGCGTTACAGCCGTAGCGAACCGGTATCCACTTTTTGCCGCCCTCTGGCCTGCCGGGCAGAGCCAAGTCGCGAGGCTCGCTCGATTGCGACGGTAACGAGGGCGAAATCGCGCCGACGCCGGCGACCGCGAGACTTCCAGGCGTGGCGACGTCGTAGCGGTGTGCGCTGGCTTCGTCGACAACGGCCGTCGGGGTCAGCCGTGTCTCGAATCGGAGGTCCGCGCGTGTTGCGCGTCGCCAATGCGAAGCACGCCACCTCGCAAGCATTCGCGAGGCAACGAGCCGATCAACTGCGGCTCGCGACCTCGCACCCAACGTCCCAAGGAGAGATCGATCATGAACGTCATCCTCAAACTAGCCGCCGCTCGTTCTCGAGTCGTCGGCACCGACATCGAACTCGAGCTGCCGGCGCTCGCGCGCAGCGTCATCGTTCGCCCTGCTGCGACGTCGGTCGGCACTGCCGAGCGCAACGAATCGAAAGCGGGCAAGAATGTTGAGCGTTCCGACGACGACACGGCGATGGTCATGCCGGTTCGCTTGATTCCATTGGTGGTACCGCTGTTGGCCGCGGCAACCGCATGCGTGCCCTACCTCATCTGCTGGGGCGTGCTCGCATCGCATTGAACTGAAGTCGATCGGGCTCCTGACCGGGCCGGTGCTGGCGCCGCGGACGCAGACCGGTTACAGCGGCAACATTGCGTAGCCCACGGTGAAACGACAGCGCTACCGCCGCGCCCGAACATGCACTCGTTGCACAGAGGCATTGGGCGGCATCGCCGCGAATGTCGACTCAGACCGATGACGCCACGACCGACTGCTCGCCATGGATCCTATCGACACCCGATCGCAACACGACGACGCAGGCGTTCGGCTTGCGGCGCTCCTGAGCGCCGCGCTCCTGCTCGGCGCGTGCAGCCAGGCGAAGACGCCGGCGAATGCATCGCGGCCGCCGGAGGTGACAGTGGTGACGGTGCACAAGACGAGCGTGCCGGTTGCCATCGACCTTCCCGGACGAACCAGCGCCTACTACGTTGCGCAGGTCCGTGCGCGCGTCGACGGCATCGTGCTGAGGCGTACCTATAAGGAAGGAAGCGACGTCAAGGCCGGACAGACGCTCTACCAGATCGATCCGGCGCCCTACATCGCCGCGTTGGATAGCGCCAAGGCGACACTGCAGAGCGCGGAGGCGAATGTGGTTGCGCAGAAGGCGCAAGCAGAGCGCTTCAAGACACTCGTTGCGGGCAATGCCGTCAGCAAACAGGACTACGACAACGCGGTCGCCGCGGAGGGACAGGCCGAGGCCGCGGTTGCGTCCGGCAGGGCCGCGGTGGATACCGCGCAGATCAACCTGGGCTACACCAACGTGCTGTCGCCGATCAGCGGTCGCAGCGGCATCTCGATGGTCACCGAGGGTGCGTATGTGCAGGCGAGCGCCGCGACGCTGATGACGACGATCCAGCAGATCGATCCCATCTACGTGGACCTCACGCAATCGAGCGTGCAGGGCCTGCGCCTGCGACGCGACGTGGCGAGCGGCAAGGTGAAGCTGAGCGGACCCAATCAAGCGAAGGTGAAACTGTTTCTCGAGGACGGCCGCGAGTATCGCGAGACTGGCTCGCTGCAGACCACCGATATCACCGTCGACCAGGCCACCGGCACGGTCACGGTGCGAACGCTGCTCCCCAATCGGAAGTCTCTGCTGCTGCCCGGAATGTTCGTGCGCGCCCGTATCGAAGAGGGCGTGAACGAGGATGCGTTCCTCGTGCCGCAAGCCGGCGTCACGCACGACCCGAAAGGACAGGCGAACGCGCTCGTCGTCGGTCCGGACAACAAGGCGACGCTGCGGACGTTGCGACTTGCCGGCACCCGCGGCGACCAGTGGGTAGTCCAGGGCGGCCTCGAGGACGGCGATCGGGTCATCGTCGCGGGCCTGCAGAGGGTGCAACCCGGCACCACCGTCGTTGCCACCGAGTCGCCAACGGCAGCACCCAACG
>DATKLH010000284.1:0-15471 GCA_035542515.1 Casimicrobiaceae bacterium | reverse complement strand
AGCGGGCCGGTCGACGACGCGGCGTTCGAGCACATCGCCGGAAAGATCTGCGACGCGATCGCAAAGGGTTGCGATGCCGTGCTGCTGGAGCTGCACGGATCGATGGTGACGCGCTCGCTCGACGACGCGGAAGGCGAGCTGCTGCGACGGATTCGCCACATCGCGCCGGGTGTGCCCATTGGCGTGTCCCTGGACATGCACACCAATCTCTCCGAAGCGATGGTCGCCAATTCCACCGCCATCGCCGGCTACCACACCTATCCCCACGTCGACTTCTACGACACCGGCGTGCGGGCCGCGAAGCCGATCTTCGGGATGTTGAAAGGCGAGTGCGTTCCGACCCAGGCCTGGGGGCGTCGGCCGATGCTGCCGCATATCATGCGCCAGGCGAGCACGCGCGCGCCGAACCAGCAGCTGCAGCAACGGTGTCGCGAGATGGAACAGACCCATGCGCTGTGCGCCAGCCTGTTCACCGGATTCCCGCATGCCGACATTCCCGACGTCGGTACCAGCGTGGTGATCGTCACCGACAACGACCCGGCGTTGGCGGCCGCTTATCGCGATGAGCTGTTGCGATCGGCGTGGGAAGCACGCCGGCAGTTCGTGTTCAGCATCGAACCGCTCGAGCAGTCGATCGCGCGCGCAGCCGCGATGCCGGAAGGACCGGTCATCCTGCTCGATCACTACGACAACGCGGCCTCCGGCGGCACGATGGACACCATGACGGTGCTGGGCGCGATCCTCGACGCCGGATTGCAGGATGTTGCCGCTTTTGCGATCTGCGATCCTGCCGCGGTGGAACGCATGATCGCCGCAGGCGTGGGCGCGCGCGTGACCGTCGGCCTCGGCGGGAAGATGGACATGCCCGCCATCGGCCTGGGCGGCAGCCCACGCGAAGTGACCGGCACCGTGCGCATCATCGCGGACGGACGCTACCGCAACGAAGGTCCGGCGTTGCGCGGCGTGCAGATGGACATGGGCCCCACCGTCGTCCTCGACACCGGCCGCGTCGAGATCGTCGTCATCAGTCGGCACCAGGAACCCAACGACCTCGCCTGCCTGAAATCGGTCGGCATCGATCCGTCGCGCAAGCGCTACCTGATGCTCAAGAGCCGCGTGCATTACGGGGCCGGCTTCGCGGGCATCGCGAAAGGCGTCGTCGAGTGCGCAGGCACGGGCGTATGTACCTCGGACTACGGCGCGCTCACGTTCCGCAAGGTGCCCCGGCCGATCTATCCTCTGGAGGACCTGTGACCAGCGCTGCAATCGGCGGTGCCATCGATTCGATGCGCCCATCGTCCCGTTCGCCGAAAAACGCGTGCAAGGACGATTGCGCGACACATCGCCGGATCTTCATGCCGATCGCTCGCGCGAATGCGGCACCGGGTGGCCCACCGCAGCAAGTCGGGAGGTGCAATGAGTGACCAACGCGGCATCGGCGTGTGCATGCTTTCGACCACGCCGATCCAGGAATTCTTGAAGGTGGCGCGCGTCGCGGACGAAGTCGGCCTGCACAGCATGTGGATCGCGGAGGGCTATCACTTCTTCCGCGATCTCGGCGAGCCGCGCAGTGCAACGACGGTTGCCGCAGCAGTTGCGCTGGCCACGCGTCGCATACGCATCGGCCTGGGCATCGTTCCGCCATTCACACGGCATCCGGCGCTGCTTGCGATGGAGGCGGTGTCGCTTTCCGAGCTCTCCGGCGGGCGCTTCATTCTCGGGCTCGGCGCCGCTAAAGCCGCCGCCGTGCACATGGACTACGGCATCGACAAGCTCAAGCCGGTTCCCGCTCACCGCGACGCGATCGCCATCGTGCGCGGCCTGCTCAAAGGCGAAGCACTCGACTATCGCGGCCCGGTGTTCACCTTCGACGCGCCGCCGCGTCGCGCGGACGAGCCCGCCCCGTCGGTCCCGATCGCGGTCGGCGCGACGGGTCCGCTGATGCTGCGACTGGCGGGATCGCTCGCCGACATCATCCTGCTGCCGACGTTCACCACCCCAGCGTTCGTGGCGCAGGCGCGCGTCGAGATCGACAAGGGATTGCGCGCGTCGGGGCGCCGCATGGAGGATGTCCAGATCGGCGCCACGCTTCCATTCTCGGTGCATGAGAACAGCCGGGTGGCCCGCGACGCCATCCGTCGTCTCACCGCGGTGTACATCGCGAACAAGGTGCAGAACATCCGCAACGACACGCTGATGAAGGCCGCGGGACTGGGCGCCGAAGAGGCCGAGCCGATCGCGCGCGCCAAAGCCGAAAAGGGCGTCGAGGCCGCCACTGCCATGGTGACCGACGAGATCATGGACAAGGTGGTCATCGCCGGCAATCCCGACGAGGTCACCGCGAAGCTCAGCGCGTTGTTGCGTCAGGGACTCACGCTCCCGCTTCTCTACCAGGTCATCGGGCCCGACCGCGAGCGCGCGATTCGATTGGTTGCGGAGACGGTCAAGCCTGCGTTCGAGAAAGCATGACTCTGGTCGGGAACGCGCAATGCGTCCACCCTCAGCGCGGGCGCTGGCGCCGTGAACACGTCGTGGCGCTCGCGCGTCATGATGCGAGGTGCGCATGAACGCGCATGCGATGCCGGGCGGCATGAATGGTTCGAGCAGCGATCGCAAGGCTCGAGCGCGCGAATGGCTTGCGCGCATCGATGCGATGCCCTTCGCGGAACTCCTCGAGCGTGCCAGCACAAGCGCCCGGTCGGGTCACGGCAACGTCGTGACCTTTTCGCGCAAGGTCTTCATTCCGCTGACCCGGCTGTGCCGCGACGTGTGCGCGTATTGCACGTTCGCGACCACGCCGCGTCATGTGCCTTCGGCGTTCCTGTCGCCCGACGAGGTGTTGCGCATCGCCCATGCGGGTCGATCCGCCGGGTGTTGCGAGGCGCTGTTCACGCTCGGTGACAAGCCCGAGTCGCGCTATGCCGTTGCGCGTGAGCAATTGCAGCAGCTCGGCTTCGAGCGCACGGTCGATTATCTGGCGGCGATATGCGACAGGGTGTATCGGGAGACCGGCCTGCTGCCGCATGTCAACGCAGGCGTCATGGACGAAGCGGACATCGCCAGGCTGCGCAGCGTGAGCGTGTCCCAGGGGCTCATGCTGGAGAATGCATCCCCGCGTCTGCTGGCCCCCGGCCATGTCCATTACGGGTCCCCCGACAAGGCTCCCGCCGCGCGGATGGCGATGATGGAGACGGCGGGCGACCTCGCGGTGCCGTTCACGTCGGGAATCCTGATCGGAATCGGCGAAACGCGTCTGGAGCGCATCGAATCGCTGATCGCGTTGCGCGACATGCACGAGCGATACGGCCACCTGCAGGAAGTCATTGTCCAGAACTTTCGTGCCAAAGCCGGCACACGCATGGCGCGTGCGCCCGAGCCCGATCTGGACGATCTGCTCTGGACGGCAGCGGCGGCACGCCTCGTTCTGGGTGCGGAGATGAACATCCAGGTTCCTCCGAACCTCAGCTACGAACGATTTCCCCGCCTCCTCGACGCGGGCATCAACGACTGGGGCGGCATTTCGCCGGTGACGGCAGACCACGTGAATCCCGAGGCACCCTGGCCCGCGATCGCGTTGCTGAAGGAGGCGACCGCCAGGCACGGCCTGCATCTCGCGGAGCGCCTTGCCATCTACCCCGAGTACGCGCGTTTCGCATCGCGCTGGCTCGATCCACATTTGCGCGGTGGCGTGCTCGCGGCGTCCGATGCCGAAGGCTTCGCACGCGTCGATGCGTGGTCACCCGGAACGATGGTCGCGTTGCCGTCTGATAGCGAGGTGGGGATCGGCGCGACACACGCGAATTCGCGTCGCGGCTCAAGCGCCGGGCTCGATGGCCTGCTCCTGCGCGCTCTCGCTGGCGATGCGCTCGATGCGCCCGACATCGTCAAGTTGTTCTCCGCTCGCGGCGACGCCGTCGCGGAGGTCGTCGCGACGGCCGACGAGCTGCGCGCGCGCATCAGCGGCGACACCGTGCGCTACGTGGTGAATCGCAACATCAACTACACCAACGTGTGCCGCTACGCCTGTCGCTTCTGTGCCTTTTCGAAGGGCAGGGCGCACGAGCATCTGCGCGGCGCCGCATACGACCTCGCGCTCGACGAAGTGGCCCGACGCGCCATCGAGGCGCACGAGCGCGGAGCGACCGAAGTCTGCATGCAGGGCGGGATCCATCCGGGCTATACCGGCGAGACCTATCTTGCGTTGCTCCGTGCAGTCAAGGATGCCGTTCCCGATCTGCACGTTCACGCGTTCTCCCCGCTCGAAGTGGTGCACGGCGCGCAAACGCTCGGCGTGTCCGTGCCGGCATTTCTCGTGCGGCTGAAGGAGGCCGGGCTCGGCAGTCTCCCCGGTACTGCCGCCGAGATCCTGGACGATCGGGTTCGTGCGTTCATCTGCAAGGACAAGCTCGACACGCAGGCCTGGCTCGACGTCGTGGCCGCAGCGCATGCGATCGGGCTGCGAACGACGGCGACCATCATGTTCGGGCACGTCGAGTCGCCCTGGTCGTGGGCGCTGCATCTGCGGCACATTCGCGACCTGCAGGAGAGAACCGGCGGCTTCACCGAGTTCGTTCCGTTGCCGTTCGTTCACATGGAAGCGCCCATGTTCCTGCGCGGTCAGGCACGCAAGGGACCGACCTGGCGCGAAACACTGCTCATGCATGCGGTGGCGCGCCTGGTGCTGCATCCGGTGCTCGCCAACATCCAGGCGTCATGGGTGAAGCTCGGCACCGAAGGTGTAAGACGACTGTTGGATGCCGGCGTCAACGACCTTGGCGGAACGCTGATGAACGAAAGCATCTCGCGTGCTGCGGGGACCCAGCACGGTCAGGAGCTTCCTCCGGCAGCCATGGACGCGCTGATCGGCAAGGCGGGGCGCGTAGCGCAACAACGAACCACGTTGTACGGTGCCGTGCCCGCGCATCTGCGGGAACGAAGCTACCAAGCCCAACCGCTCGAGCCGATCGTGCTGACGCCGATTGACACGGGTGCCATCGCCAGGCGCAGGATGGACATCAGCGGCGCCAAACCGTTCGCGGAACAGCAGTAGCGGATCGCGATGGCGCGCGCTCACAAGTCGAACGGCATCTGTGGCGCTGTCCTGTTGCACTGGAAAGACGGATTCGCGAAGGTCCGCTCATGAAATCCCTGAAGCTCAAGGTGAACGGTCGAGTGCACGAAGTGCGCGCGAACGAATCGACGCCGCTGGTCTACGTCCTGCGAAACGAGCTGGGCCTGGTCGGCAGCAAGCTCGGCTGCGGTCTCGAGCAATGTGGTGCGTGCGCCGTGCTGGTCGACGGCCGGTCGGTGCTGAGCTGCAACGCGCCGGTGGGCCAGTTCGCGGACCGGGACGTCCGGACGGTCGAATCGGCGGACGATCCGTTGCTGCAGCAGGTGAAGCAGGCGTTCGTCGCGGCCGGGGCCGCGCAATGCGGGTATTGCGTTCCGGGAATGGTCATCGCGGTGGCCGGACTCCTCAAGCAGAAGCGCGAGCCGAGCGAGGGCGAGATCCGTGAAGCCCTGCGCCCGCACCTTTGTCGCTGCGGGACCCATGTGCGCGTGCTCGCGGCAGCCCGTGCGCTCGCCAAGGGAGAGGCAGGACCATGAGCGCCGAAAGCCTCAAGGACTATCCCGATGTCGACGACTGGATCGCGTTCGAGGGCGATCGCGTCAAGGTGCGCACCGGAAAGGTGGACATCGGACAGCGGCTGTCCACGGCGCTGGCGCTGATCGCAGCGGAAGAGCTCGACGTCGCATACGAACGCGTGGACGTCGACGATGTCGACACCGCAAGCTCGCTCGACGAGGAATACACGTCGGCCAGCAATTCGATCGAGCGCTGCGGGGAATCGATTCGCCTTGCCGCCGCGACGGCGCGGCGACATCTGCTCGCGCTAGCGGCACGCACCCTCGAGACACCAGCCGAGAGGTTGCGCGTCGACGACGGCGTCGTCAGCGTCGCGGGAACCTCGCGCTGCGTCAGCTACTGGACGCTCATGCACGGCCGGCGCTTCGCGGTCCCTGTCGACCTTGCCGTGACGCCCAAACGGACCGACGACTATCGCGTCATCGGGCGCAAGGTAACGCCGCTGGATCTCGTCGACCTCGTCGGCGGCACGGCGCCGTTCGTGCACGACCTCCGGTTGCCGGGCATGCTGCACGCGCGCCTCGTGCGCCCGCCGCACTATCACGCACGCGTCGATGCGATCGACCCTGCGATCGGAGAAGCGCTGGGCAGCGCGCGGTTGATTCGCAACGGCAGCTTCCTCGCGGTGGTCGCCTATGACGAGTACGCGGCGATTCGCGCCGCTGCGGGCGCCGCGGAGTGCGTGCACTGGAAGTCGTCGCAGCATCTCGACACCACCGATATCCACGAGCTGCTCCTCGAATCGCCGCGCATCAGCCTGCCGGTGCGTAACGGCGATGCGCGTGAAGAGGACGCGCCGGAGTTGGGACCGCCGCCCGCGGAAGCGGTGACGACGCTCCATGCCCGCATCACGCGACCCTACCTGTCGCACGCGTCGATCGGTCCGTCGGCCGCCGCGGCGTTGCTCGAGAGCGAATCACTGACCATCTGGACCCACACCCAGGGCGCGTTCCCGCTACGGCTGACCATCGCGGAGTCGCTGCGCATCGACCCGGCCAAAGTGCGATTGATCCAGCAGCGCGGTCCGGGCTGCTACGGTCACAACGGCGCCGACGATGCAGCGCTCGATGCCGCGCTGATTGCGCGCGAGATGCCGGGCTGTCCGGTGTTGCTCAAGTATTCGCGCGAGGACGAGCACGCTTGGGAGCCCTACGGGCCGGCGATGGTGGTCGACGTGCGCGCGAGCCTTGGTCGCGACGGACGCGTGATCGACTGGTCGCACGACAGCTACAGCGACACTCATCGCACGCGTCCGCGACCGGGCGCCAACCAAATCGGGCCCGCGCGGATGCTCTCCACGCACCTGATCGAGGATCCGTTCCCGCCGTTCGTGCCGCAACCGTTCCTCTCGGCGTCGCTTGCCGGCGTGCATCGCAACGCCGATCCTCTGTATACATTCCCGCGACGCCGCATCGTCAAGCATCTCGTGCGCGGCATGCCGCTGCGGACCTCGACGTTACGCTCGCTTGGCGCGTACACCAACGTGCTCGCGATCGAGTCGATGATGGACGCGCTTGCGCTCGCCGCGGAGGCGGATCCGCTGGAATTCCGGCTGCGTCACCTCGAAGATCCGCGCGCGCATGCCGTGCTCGAAGCGGTGGCGCAGGCCGCGCGATGGCGCGGGCGCGGGTCGCGCACCGACGGCGGTCGCGGGCTCGCGTTTGCGCGCTACATCAACCAGAAAGCCTACGCGGCGGTGATCGCCGACCTCCGGGTCGACGATGCCGCGCGCGTATACGTGCAGAAGCTGTGGATCGCCGCCGATGCCGGGCAGATCGTCGATCACGATGGCTTGCGGCTGCAGCTCGAAGGCGGCGCCCTGCAGTCGCTGAGCTTCACGCTGTACGAGCGGGTCACTTATGGGGCCGATGGCATCACCAGCCGGGACTTCGACAGCTACCCGATCCTGCGCTTCGATGCGGCACCCGACATCGAAACCATCCTGATCGATCGCGTCGGCGAACCTTACCTCGGGCCGTCCGAGTGCACCGTCGGGCCCACGGCGGCGGCGATTGCCAACGCGTTGTTCGACGCAACCGGCCTGCGCCTGCATCGGGTGCCGTTCACACCCGACGCGATCCGGACCGCGGCGATGCAATGACGGCATGTCGCGCGTTGCCATGAATTGCGATCGCGGCATCTGGGCAGTGATCCCGGTGAAGGAGATCGCGCTCGCGAAGACGCGTCTGGGCCCGACGCTCGCGGTCGCGCTGCGCCAGGAGCTCGCGCGTGCGATGATCGAAGATGTGCTCGAGGCGATCGCCGCGGTCGATGGTCTTGCGGGAGTGGCGGTCGTGACGATCGATCCGTGGGCTGCGGGCATCGCGGAGCGCTACGGCGGGGTCGTGTTCGACGAAGGCGCACGCGACGGTCACACCGGCGCGGTCATGGCCGCGGCCCGTCGGCTCGAACGGGAAGGACGCGGCGGGATGCTCACGCTGCCCGGCGACGTACCGGGCATCACGCCCGACGAGATCGAAGCGCTCCTTTCACACCATCGCGCTGCGCCGTCGTTCACCATCGTGCCCGCGCACGATCGTCGCGGCTCCAATGCCATCGTGATGTCGCCTCCGTCGGCCGTGGCGCTCGCGTTCGGCAACGACAGTTTCGAGCCGCACCTGGCTGCCGCCCGCGCTGTTGGCATTGAGCCCACCATCGTTACGGGACTGCCTGGCATCGCACGCGACGTCGACGGCTTCGACGATGCACGTGCGTTGCTCACGAGCGGTCGGTCGCGGCGCGCGCGCGAGGTGTTGCTGCGGCGAGCCAGCGATCCGGCCATGCAAGTCACCTGACTGGACGGCGCTGGGCGCGAAGCCGGCGATCGATGGCGGCTCGCAAGTCACCGGGTCAAGTGAGGCGCGCGCATCGGCGCTTTCACATCCGCTTCACGGCATCTTGTTGGGCAGGGCGCCCGGCGGGGCAGGTGGCATATCCGATGCAGGAAGGTGCACAAGCGCTGCCTGCGTGTCTGGGCTGCGTGCACGCCACACGATCGCGAGCATCGCTGCACTGACGAACGCGCCGAATGCGGCGGTGGCCCATATGACAGGCACATCCGCGCGGACCATCACCGCATAAGCGCCGACCATCACCAGGATCCCGATGTTCTCGTTGAAGTTTTGTACGGCGATCGAATGCCCGGCGCCCATCAGCAGGTGGCCGCGATGCTGCAGGAGTGCGTTGATAGGCACGACGACAACGCCCGCGCACGCACCCAGGAGCACGAGTAGCAGTGCGCCGAGCGCGACTTTGTCCACGAGCACCATCGCGATGACGAGAAGTCCCATGGCGACGCCCACGAGCAGCACACGTACAGCGCCGCGCAGACTCACGTAGCGCGCGGCGAGCAGGGCGCCGATCGCAATGCCGAAGATGACAACTGCTTGAAGATACGCCGCCTGCGACAGGTTGTAACCGAGCACCTTGGCTGCCCATGCGATGACGATGAACTTGAGCGTCGCGCCCGCGCCCCATAGCAAGGTCGTCGTCGCAAGCGAAAGCTGGCCCAGGCGGTCGGTCCATAGCAGGACGACGCAATGCGCGAATTCTCGCAGCAGGTACACCGGGTTGATGCTGGGGAGGCGCCGCTCGACGCCGGTGTCGGGGATGAAGAGGTTGAATACCGCGGCGATCAGGTAGACCACGACGATGACAGCGATCGCCGTTTCGGCAGGCGTCGCCAACCCATGTCCGATGCTCGGTAAGTTCATCCCTGTCAAAGCCGCGGAGATGCGTTCGCTGACCAACGCTCCTCCCAGCACCGTGCCCAACACGATCGAGGCGACCGTCGTTCCTTCCATCCAGCTATTGGCGATCACCAATCGCGTGGGCGGAAGGATCTCGGTAAGGATCCCGTACTTCGCCGGCGAATACGTCGCTGCTCCAAAGCCCACGATGCCGTACGCGACGAGGGGATCGAGCGAGGTGAGCATCACCAGGCAGCCGGCGACCTTGACCGTATTCGCGATCAGCATGACGCGGCCCTTGGTCAGCGCATCGGCGAACGGACCGACCAGCGGCGCCGTCACGACGTAAGACACCACGAAGAACTGTTGCAACGCGGGCGTCAGCCAATCCGGCGAATGACGCTCGCGCAACAATGCGATAGCGCCAATCAGCAGCGCCTGATCGGCGAGCGAAGAAAAGAACTGCGCCGCGATCAGCGTGTAGAAGCCGCGCTTCATCGGCGAACCCACGTCAGAAGCGACTCAACGATGGGCTCGCGAATAAGTGCACTCGACCGCGATGCATGCGAGTCCGATCTGCGGCGGTGTGGCCACGGCGACGGGCATGCAAACGCCTTGGATAACGATGACGGCGTTGTTCACGCGTGGCGGCGAGCGCGGGAGATGCGAAGCATGGCGACTCCTGAATCGCGGGAAGTATACGGGCTGCAACGGGCCTCGAACACCGATCAGTCCGTTGGGCGACCGCGAGTCGACGACTTGCGGGGCTGCACCGCGCGGCATATCCTGCGGTTGACGGCGCGTCGGCTCCATGACGCCGTGCGACGCGACGCGGCAAGACGGTTTGCGCGTGCGGCAATCCGGACGCGGGGACGACGCAACACTGTTTTCAGAGCCGGAAGGACCTGCCGCGGCTGGCGTAACGTCGGCTCGCGGACTTTAGACGTGCCCCTGGCCCCGCCACGACTGGCCCGCTTGTCATTGGCGTGCCGGTAACTCTGGTGTGGGTGAGATCGACTGCACGATGAGGCGGTGATCGCTCGTCGTGTCATGGCTGCGAGACAGATCTGGCTGTGAGCACCGATTCGGGCCAACTTGCTTCCGACCTGACCGCGCGCACGTCGACAACGGCGACGCAAGGCTTCTGGGCGTCCGCCGACAACACCGACCACGGCACCCAGGACGTTGCCGACAACCGGCAACAGCCGCGAATGTTCCTTTCGACCTTCCACCCCGCTCGCGTCCATCGGCGAATGGCGGGCGCGATCGTCGTCGCCTCGGCGATCGCGTTCGCCGCGGTCGCGCCGTTCGCGAAAGTGCAGCTGGCACAGGTATGGGCGTTCATCCCGACCTACCAGTCGGCGGCGGTGGTCAATGACCTCGTCACCGCAACGCTGTTGTTCAGCCAGTTCGCGATCCTTCGTTCGCGGGCATTGCTTGCACTGGCGAGCGGGTACCTGTTCACGGCCTTCATCGCGGTGGCCCATGCCCTGACCTTCCCGGGCCTGTTCACGCCCTCGGGTCTGCTCGGCGCGGGACCGCAAACCACCGCGTGGCTGTACATGTTCTGGCACGCCGGGTTCCCGCTCGCGGTGATCGCGTACGCGTGGCTCGGCCAGGGCGAGCGCGCCGTCGTCACCTTCGCACGCGCGCCGCGCGTGGCGATCCTGTGGGCCATCGCCGCGACATTCGCGCTTACCTGTGCGTTCACGTTGCTCGCAACCGCGGGTGGCGGCGCATTGCCACCGATCATGATCGGGCACGGTTACACCTCGGCAATGATCGGCGTGGTGAGCAGTGTCTGGTTGTTCAGCGTCGCCGCGCTCGCTGTCCTGTGGATGAAGCGGCCGCGGTCGGTGCTCGACGTCTGGATCCTGGTCGTGCTTTGCGCCTGGCTGTTCGACATCGCGCTGTCGGCGGTGCTCAACGCCGGCCGGTTCGATCTGGGGTTCTACGTCGGCCGCGCGTACGGATTGCTCGCGTCGGGATTCGTGCTGATCGTCCTGCTGCTCGAGAACGGCTCGCTCTACGCACAGCTCGCGCAGGCGTTGCAGGGCGAGCGCAGTGCGCGCCAGCGCGTGCAGGACAAGACCGAAGAGCTCAATGCGCTCAATACTTCGCTCGAGCAGCGCGTGGTGACGCGCACGATAGAGCTCGACACGGCCAACGCCGAGCTCAAGCGCGAGGTCGGCGACCGCAAACGCGCGGAAATGGAGGCCCGCGACGCGCGCCAGGAGCTCGCCGGCATCATCGACTCGGCGATGGATGCGATCGTCACCGTCGACGAACAGCAGCGCATCATCGTCTTCAACGCCACAGCCGAAGCGCTGTTCCAATGTCCGCAGGACCAAGCGCTGGGGAGCTCGCTCGCGCGCTTCATTCCCCAACGCTTCCAGGCTGCGCATGCCGAGCACGTGCGCCGTTTCGGCGTCGCCGGCATCAGCTCCCGGCGCATGGCCGCACAGCGGGTGGTGACCGGCGTGCGCGCCAATGGCACGGAATTTCCGATCGACGCTTCGATCTCGCAGGTCACTTTGAACGGCCGCAAGTACTACACGGTGATCGTGCGCGATGTGAGCGAGCGAGTGCGCGCCGAGGAGGCGCTGCAGCGTTCGCGCGCCGAGCTGCATGAAATGGCGCGGATCAGCGCCGAGGCGCGTGAGCAGGAGAAGAGTCGCATCGCGCGGGAATTGCACGACGACCTGGCCCAATCGCTGTCGACGTTGCGCATGGACATCGCTTGGCTGAAGGACGGGGGTGCGGCCGCCGACCCGACCATGTTATCGAAGCTCACGGAGATGGACCAGACGCTGCAGAACAGCATCCAGGCCACCCGGCGTATCGTCGCCAACGTGCGCCCGCTGATCCTCGACGACCTCGGCCTGGCGCCCGCGGCGGAATGGCTCGTGGAAGACTTCCGGAAGCGCTACGACATCGTGTGCACCCTTGAGGTCGCGCCGCCCGATTTCGACGTGAGCGATCCGTATGCCACGACCATCTTCCGGATCATGCAGGAATGCCTGGCCAATGTCGGACGGCACGCCAATGCGTCGCGCGTCGATGTGAAGCTGACTCGCTACGACCACCACATCGACCTGCGCATACGCGACGACGGTTCCGGCTTCGATTCCACGGTTCCCCGACGCCCCAACTCGTTCGGGCTGGTCGGGCTGCGCGAGCGCGCGCATCTGGTCAACGGGGACATTCGGCTCGATACGGCGCCCGGCCGCGGGACCACGGTGGAAGTGCGTATTCCGCTTGCGCTGCCCGCGGCCTAGCCGGCCGCATGCGCTGTCTCCAGCAGGCCTGACGCAAGCGTCGTCGACTGCAATCGACCGCTTGCGCGCGGGCGGCAATTCAACGACGTCGCTTCGGCCTGCCCAAGCCCTTGCAGCGCCATTTGATCTAGCGCAGAACGCGTGTTCGCTCGCGTTGGAGCAGCGGGCTCTCGGTGACATCAGTCACTTTGCCGGTGCCGGGTTCGCGCGATGCTTGTAACGTCGCACAACACCAGTTAAGGACCGCGTCATGAACGATTCGACGATCCGACACGGGCTCCGGCCAGTCGGCTTGACGTCTGACAGGGCGGCGCCGGCGGCGTACTGGAACCCGTATGTCGTTGGATTCCTGCTGGGTCTTGTGTTGCTTGGCACTTACCTGGTGACCGGCCGCGGCCTCGGTGCGACCGCCGCGTTCTCCGCGGTATCGACGTGGATCGTAGCGCTGGCTGCGCCGGACCATGTGCAAACCAACATCGTGCACGCGCGCTATTGGAACGACGGCGCGCCGCTCGCGTCCTGGACCCTGTTCCTCCTGCTCGGCGCCGCGGTCGGCGCGTTTCTATCCGGATGGCAGGGGAAACGGCTGCGCGCCTGTGTCGAGCGCGGGCCCAACGTTTCCAATGCAGGCCGTCTTGCCCTCGCCTTTGCGGGGGGACTGCTCGCCGCTTATGGCGCGAAGATCGCGCGGGGCTGCACCAGCGGCCAGGCCCTGACCGGCGGCGCGATCCTCAACGTCGGAAGCCTCGTGTTCATGCTGGCCGTCTTCGCGAGCGCGTACGCATTGGCGTACTTCGCACGCAAGGAGTGGTTGTGATGTTGCCTCTGTCGTCGTCGATCGAGTTCAGCACGCTCACCGAGCTTGCGATCGCGTACCTCCTCGGTGTGGGCTTCGGCTTCTGTCTGGAGCGCGCCGGCTTCGGCAGCGCGCGGAAGCTCACTTCGGTGTTCTACCTCTACGACATGGCCGTGGTGAAGGTCATGTTCACGGCGATCGTCACCGCGATGGCGGGCCTTTTCGTCCTGTCCGCTGCAGGTGTGCTGCAATTGAGCGAGCTTTACGTCGAGCCGACCACCATCGCGGCACAGGCCATCGGCGGTCTGCTGTTCGGCGCCGGTTTCATCGTGGGCGGTTACTGCCCAGGCACTTCGATCACGGCGATCGCGACCGGGCGCAAGGACGGCGTTGCCTTCGCGCTGGGGATGCTCGTCGGCGTTCTCGCCTACGCCGAGCTCACGCCGGGCATCGATGCCTGGATCAAGGCGAACGCGCAGGGCGAACTGACGCTCCCGTCGGTCACCGGCATCGGAATGGGCTGGTGGCTGCTCGGTTTCGCCGCGTTCCTCGCTTTTGCCGCATGGGGCATGCGCAAGCTCGAATCGCGCTTCGCGTACCTGCGGCCGCGCGTGCGCTGAAGGCGGACCTACGACTCGTGATGGGCGAGGGCGTCGATGGCGGCGCTGTCGCGCACGACGATCTTCTCGCGGCCGAGCTCCACCCAGCCGCGATCCTCGAACGAACGCAGCAGCCGCGTCACGATCTCGCGCACGCTGCCAAGCTCGTCGGCCAGTGCCTGATGCGTCACGTGAATCGACGGTTGGCCCCGGTCCATGTGCGCGAGCAGCAGCGCGGCGAGTCGCTGGTCGAGCTTGCGATACGTGATCGCCTCGACCAGGTTCATCAGCGTCGCGAGTCGTTCGCCGAACAGACCGAACACGTACGTCCGGAACGCTTCGTCCTCGGCGATCAGCGCGCGGAACTCCGCCGCCGGGATGACGAGCAGCTCCACGCCGTTCTCGGCGATACCGTTGGCCGAATAATCCTTCTTGCCCAGTAGACAGCTGCCGGAGAGCAGGCAGGATTCGCCCGCCCGGACGCGATAGAGCTGGAGTTCCCGGCCATTGGCGTAGCGCTGGACCACGCGCACGCTGCCCCCGAGGACCAGCGGAAAGCCACCGCAGGGCGTCTGCTGGCTGAACATCACCGTGCCCGCCGGCACCTTGCGGTAGACGCCATGACGCGCGATCCGCTCGAGCGTCGCCGGCGGAACATCGCGCAATTCCTCGAACGTGTCGGCAACTCGCGCGGCGAGAGGCGACAAGGTCTGGCTTTCCATTCGGGCGACCCGGATTCGTTTGCACGACGATTGTAGCCGTCCGGCGCGAGCGAAGGCACCTGCCCCGCAGGGTGGGTGTCCGATTGTTTGAGCTATGACAAACCGGCGTCGATTGGTCGCCTCGCCTGGCTCGCGTTTGCGCCATCCGCTTGGAGGCTCCGGGCATAATCCACGCCCGGTCGTCGCGGTTGGCGCGGCGGTCCGCCCAATGGTCCGTCCACTTTCAGGAGGAATGCATGAAGAGGCTCTTGTCGATCTTGATAGTGTCGCTATTCGCATCGGTGACCCTGCCGGCCGTCGCCGCCGATGCCCCCAAGGCCGCTGACGCGACCAAGGCGGCGCCGTTGCAAAAGCCGGCCAACGTCACTGCGGAGGCGTGGAACAAGATGACCGACGCCGAGAAGGCGAAGGCCGTCGAAGCAGCGAAGTCGGCCAGCGGCTCCGGCCAGGCGACCGCGAAGCCGGCCAAGAAAGAGAAGAAGGGCGGCTGCTAACCATACCCGCGGCGTTGCGTTCGAGTGCCAGGCTCGATCGCCACGCGCAAAGATCGTCGCGATCGTGACGCAACGCTCGGCGTGCGCCGGGCGTTCCTGCGCTTTGCACCGATCGTATCGCGGCGTGCCGATCTTCGGGTCGGCGCTTCCGTTGTCTGGCGGTGTGCGCGACCGGTCGTACGACCGGAGCGCATCATGCGGATCAACCCGCCGCGGCCTGCACGATCGCGGAGTATTGCCCTGCCT
>DATKLH010000283.1:0-3611 GCA_035542515.1 Casimicrobiaceae bacterium | reverse complement strand
TCGGCATCGGTGACGCGGGCGCGTATCAGCGCGCCGTCGTCCCGGTGCAAGCCGCGACCCGGCGACTGCGTTCGTGCTTGTGCCGTGTGGCGAACAGTCGCCGGGCCCCGGCCTGGACCGGGACGGCGATGTCGTTTCGCGGACAGCGCATGCCTGGCCGCGAGCGCCTCCGACTGCAACACACGTTCCCCATCCCGATCGGCTTGAATTTGCACCTCGCTACCCCAATCGCATCCGTTCGATGCCGATCAGTCGGTTGTACACCGCGTACAGCGCGAGCGTCGCTGTCAGCAGCATGATCGACAGTGCCGCCGCCATGCCCCAGTTCACCGTCTTGCTCGCGTAAAAGGCGATGAAGTAGCTGATCATCTGGTCTTCCGCGCCGCCGACGAGCGCAGGCGTGATGTAGTAGCCGAGCGCCTGGATGAACACCATGAGACAACCCGCCGCGATCCCGGGCAGGGTCATCGGTGCATACACACGCCGAAATGTCGTGAACGGCCGCGCGCCGAGCGATGCCGCCGCGCGCATGTACGCCGGCGGGATGCCGCGCATCACGCTGTACAGCGGCAGCACCATGAACGGCAGCAGGACGTGCACCATCGCGACGTACACCGCGAACCGGTTGAAGATCATCTTCAGCGGCTCGTGCACGATACCGAGCGAAAGCAGCAGGCTGTTGAGCACACCCTCCCTCTGCAGCAGCACCACCCAGGCGGCGGTGCGCACCAGCAGCGAGGTCCAGAACGGCAACAGAACGAGGAACAGCAGGATCGAAGCGCGCCCCGGTGGCTGGCTCGCGATGACATACGCGACCGGATAGCCGAGCAGCAGGCAAATCGCAGTCACCACGCCCGAGATCCACAACGTGCGCACCAGCACGTCGCGGAACACGCGCTGCTCGGGCGGCGTGCCGGCGATCGCGTTGTCGGCATCGCGACGCAGGTCCAGCGCACCCAGCAGGTAGAAGTCCGTGACCGGCCCGCCGGCGCGCTGCAACGCGGCCCAAGTCTCGCGCTCGCCCCAGCGCGAATCGATGGTCACGAGCGCATCGTGCGCCGATCCCGCGAGTTGCGATGAAAGCTGCCGGCCCGTGCCGAACAGCAGCGTGCGAAAGCCTGGAATGTCGTAGTTGAGCCGTGTCGCAGCGCTGGCGAGCGTGCCCGCTTCGCGTGCTGCATGGATGTCTTCGACGAGCGCGGCGTACGTGGACTCGGACGGCAACTCCCGTCCGTCCCAATGCTTCAGTTGGGCCGTGACGTGGGGAAGGATTCGTGCGATGTCCGTGTCGACCACGCCATGCGAAAGCATGATGCCGATCGGCACCACGAAGCACGCCAGCAGGAACAGGAACAGCGGCAGCACCAGCGCCACCGCGCGCAATTGCTCGCGGCGGCGACTGCGCCGCAGCGCCGAGGCGAGCGATGTGCCGGCCCCGACGCGAGCGCCCAGCACGGTGTGGAGCGACGCTGCGGCACCGCGTAGCATCGCTGCGCTCCGAACGCGATGCGCGTTACTTCGCGACCCAGGCGTTGAACCGCTGGTTGAGCTTGTCGAGATTCTCGAGCCAGAACTTGTCGTTGATCGGAAGCGCGGAGGCCATGTTCTTCGGCGCCGTCGCGAGATTGGGCAGCACGGCCTTGTCGATCAGCGATGTCGATGCCTTGGTGGTCGTTCCGTACGGAATCTTCGGGGGCAGGTTCTTCTGGTTCTGCGGATCGTTCACGAACATCAGGAACGACTCCGCCTGCGCCTTGTTCGGCGAGCCCTTCATGATCACCCACGAGTCGATGGTGTAGAGGTTCTGGTTCCACACGATCTTGAAGTTCTTCCTGTCCTTCTCGTTCGCTGCCGCGAGCCGCCCGTTGTAGGCGTCGGTCATCGCGACCTCACCGGAAGCGAGGAGCTGCGGCGGCTGCGAGCCCTTTTCCCACCACACCAGGTTCGACTTGAGCTGGTCGAGCTTCTTGAACGCACGCTCGACGCCCGCGTCGGTGCCGAGCGTCTTGTAGACGTCCTTCGGCGCGACGCCGTCGGCCATGAGCGCGATTTCGAGCGTGGTCTTCGGCCCCTTGCGCAGCGCGCGCTTGCCGGGCCACTTCTGCACGTTCCAGAAATCGGCCCACGACTTCGGCGCATCGCCCTTGATCTTGTCGCCGTCGTATCCAAGCACGAAGCTGTAAACGATCGCGCCGACGCCGCACTCGTTCACCGCATCGGGAATGTACTTGTCCTTGCCGCCGAGCTTCTGCCAGTCGAGCTTCTCGTACAGCCCTTCTTCGCATCCGAGCAGGAGCTCCTCGGACTCGACCTGCACGACGTCCCAGTTGTTGTTGCCGCCCTGGATCTTCGCGCGCAGCGTCCCGACTCCGCCATCCCAGTTCTCCTCGGTCATCGGGATCTTGGTTTTCGCGGTGAACGGCTTGAAGTAGACCTCGCGTTGCGCGTCCTGGTACGCGCCACCCCACGACACCACCGACAGGTCGCGACCGATCGCAGCGCCCGCGCACAGCGCCGCCGCCGCGAGCAGCATCGATACGGACATCGTCTTGATTGACATCAGAGCCTCCTTGGGGAAAGAGCATGCAAACCCGGTTCAGCGTTCCTCGGCGAATGCGCGCGCGTGCTCGCGCGTCCAGGACACCTCCACTGCCGCGCCCACCTGCGGGAGCAGATGCGCTTCGGAGATCGGGCGCTTGACCATGAAGTCCTCGTTGCCTGCCAGTGCGACACGCGCACGCACGTGATCGCCCAGGTAGATCACTTCGCGCAACGAGCCTGCGAGTCGGCAGCCGTCGGGATGGCCGTTCATTGTAGGTCCCGCCGCGCGTATTTGCACCCGTTCGGGCCGCAGCGAAACGCACACCATTGCGCCACTCCCCAGCGGCTCCGCCAAAGTCGCGTCGATGCGCGTGTCATCGGATGCGCGGATGCGGACCGAGCAGCGATCATCGTCCACGTCCTCGAGGCGCCCGGACAGCCGGTTGTTCTCGCCGATGAACCGGGCGACGAAAGCGTTGCGCGGATATTCGTACATGCGCTCCGGGGTATCGAGCTGCTGGATCCTGCCGCGATGGAACACGGCGATGCGATCCGACATCGTGAGCGCTTCGGATTGATCGTGCGTCACGTAGACCATGGTGACACCGAGTCGCTGATGCAGGCGCCGGATCTCGAGCTGCATCTGCTCGCGCAGCTGCTTGTCGAGCGCGCCCAGCGGTTCGTCCATGAGGATCAGCTTGGGCTCGAACACCAGCGCGCGCGCCACCGCGACACGCTGCTGCTGGCCGCCCGAGAGTTGCGCCGGCTTGCGTGCCCCGTAGCCACCGAGCTGCACCATGTCGAGCGCCCGTTCCACGCGGCGAGCGATGTCGCTCGCCGGCACACCGCGCACCGACAGCGGAAAGCCGATGTTCTCGGCGATGCTCATGTGCGGGAACAGCGCGTAGTTCTGGAACACCACACCGATGTTGCGATCGTAGGGCGGGACCCTGGAAAGCGGCTTGCCTTCGAGCAGGATCTCGCCCGCGGTGGGCGCTTCGAACCCCGCGAGCAGCATCAACGTGGTCGTCTTTCCCGAGCCCGAAGGACCGAGCAGGGTGAGGAACTCG
>DATKLH010000282.1:0-5211 GCA_035542515.1 Casimicrobiaceae bacterium | reverse complement strand
GGGGGCTGGAGTGCCATGGCGGACATCCAAGAGATTTCGGCAGCAACCATGGTCACGCGGACGCGTTTGGCGTTACTGATCCTCAATCCTCAACCCCCGATCCCGCATTCTGGACCCATGCCATGAGCACTCCGTTCGCAGTCCGCATCGGCATCAACCCGATCTCGTGGACCAACGACGACCTGCCGTCCCTGGGCGGCGAGATCCCGCTCGAAGTCGCGCTCGCCGAGGGCAAGGCGATCGGCTACGAAGGCTTCGAGCTGGGCAACAAATTTCCGCGTGAATCGAATGCGCTGCGAGCGGTGCTTGCGCGGCACGGGCTCGCATTGGTCTCGGGTTGGTATTCCGCGCGGCTCGCGCGGCGGTCGGTCGCCGAAGAGATCGAAGCGGTGCAATCGCATCTCGCCTTGCTGGCCGACAATGGCGCCACGGTGATGGTGTACGGCGAGGTGGCCGATGCCGTGCAAGGCGCCGATGTCCCGCTCTACCAGCGACCGCGCTTCTTCCGCGCCGAGCAGTGGCGCGAATACGGCGACAAGCTCACGCAGTTCGCTCGCTACACGTTGCAGCGCGGCGTGCGCGTGGCGTACCACCACCATATGGGTGCGTATGTCGAGACACCCGAGGATGTGGATACGTTGATGCAGCAGGTCGGACCCGAGGTCGGATTGTTGTTCGACAGCGGCCACATCACGTTTGCCGGTGGCGACGCCGTGCAGGTATTGCGCAGGCACGCGAGCCGCGTCTGCCACGTGCACTGCAAGGATGTGCGGCCGAGCGTCGTGCGCATGGCGCGCAATCGCAACTGGAGCTTCCTGCAGTCGGTCATCAACGGCGCGTTCACCGTGCCGGGCGATGGTGCCGTCGACTTCGAGTCGATCGTCGACACGCTGCGCACGCACGGTTACACCGGCTGGCTGGTGGTCGAGGCGGAGCAGGATCCGGTGGTTGCTCCCAGCTATCGCTACGCCGAGATGGGGTACCGGCATCTGCGTGCACTTGTCGACGGGCACCCTGCGCCGAGGGGCGCACAAGCGGCATGATCGACGCGCTCGAGGGTCGCATGCGATCGGTGTCGTCGTTCGTGACGTTCGCGTTCGCTGCGTGTTGTGCGCCCGCGATCGGCGCGCAGACGTCGCCGGCCGTGACCCCGCATGCCATGTCGTTCGTGTGCGATGGACTCGATGTGATCGCGCGTACCACGCAGGCGGGCATCGAGCTCACGCTTCCCGACCGACGCGTGGTGCTGCCGCCCGCGCCGTCGGGCACCGCCGACGAGTACCAGGAAGGCGACATCACGTTTCGTCGTCGCGGCGACCAGGCCGACGTCGAGATCGGTGGCACGGCCTACAGCAATTGTTCGTTCAACGCCGAGCGCTCCGGCTGGGACGATGCGAAGTTGCGCGGCATTTCCTTTCGGGCCGTCGGGCGCGCACCCGGATGGTCGCTCGAGCTCGACGACCAGAGGTCCAACGAAATCAGCGTCGTGTTCGCGGACGGCCGGAGCGTCGCGCTGCCGACGCCTACACCGGTGGTCGCGGGCACGCGTGTGACCTACAAGGCCTCGTCGCGCGACTTCACCCTGGCGATCGAAACGGCGTCGTGCCGCGATCCGGTCAGCGGCGAGTCGCTGTCGGAGACCGTCGCGCTGCGCCTGGACGGCGTGGATTACCGGGCTTGCGGTCGCTGGCTGCAGCGCGGGCAACACGGTTATTGAACGAGGTAGCGGATGGACACCAGCCTGCTGGTCAAGGGCAAGCTCGAGGGATGCGAAATCGTCAGCGTGACGCCGCAGAGCGCGGGATGGCGCTATGTCGGTTTCGATGCCTATCGCCTCGCACGCGACCAACACGTGACGCTGGGGCTGCACGGACGCGAACTGTGCGTGGTCGTGCTGAGCGGACGCGTCGATGTCTCGGCGCATGGGCGCGATTGGCGCGCGATCGGCGATCGATCGAGCGTATTCGACGATCGACCGCCGTATGCGCTCTACCTCCCCGATGGCGCGGGCGTGCGCATCCAGGCCGACTCGGATGCCGAGGTCGGCGTGGCGAGTGCGCCTGGAGGTGGCGCGCTTCCGCCGCGGCTGATCGAACCCGCATCGATGCGTCGAACCACGCGCGGCATCGGCACCAATCAACGGTTCGTGTGCGACATCCTTCCGGAGAACGAGCCCGCGGAGCATCTGCTCGTGGTCGAAGTGCGCACGCCGAGCAGCCACTCGTCGAGCTATCCGCCGCACAAGCACGACATCGATGCGCTGCCGGAGGAATCGGCGCTGGAAGAGACCTACTATCACCGCATCGATCCGCCGCAGGGGTTCGTGTTCCAGCGTGTCTACACCGACGATCGATCGCTCGACCAGTCGCACGCGGTCGAGGACCACGATGTCATGATCGTGCCGCGCGGCTATCATCCGGTCGTCGTGCCGCACGGTTACCGCTCGTATTACCTGAACGTGATGGCCGGGCCGCGGCGCGAATGGCACTTTCGCAACGATCCGCAGCATGAGTGGATGCTGAAAAGCGAAAAGGCGTAGTTGGTAGTTAGTAGTTAGTAGTTAGTAGTTGGTAGTTAGCGGTCAGTGTGCCCGAATCAACACCGCGACAGATGTGCGATGGCACTCGACTCGATGCTGCATGCGGGCACACCAACTACTATCTGCCAACTACCAACCACGCCTCCAGGGAGGCTCCATGCCCATCGATGTCGCACTATTCGGCGCCGGCCGTATCGGCAAGATCCATGCAGGCAATCTCGTGCGCCAGCCCGGCGTGCAATTGCGCTACGTCGTCGATCCCGACCGCGATGCCGCCATGCAGCTCGCGAGACAGTATGGTGCAACGGTGGTCGACGTCGACCAGGCCTTCGCGGACTCTTCGGTCGGCGCGGTGCTCATAGCGTCGAGCACCGACACGCACGCCGACCTGATCGTGCGCGCCGCGCGGGCTCGCAAGGCGATCTTCTGCGAAAAGCCGGTCGATCTCGCGCTGGATCGCGCGCGCACTTGCGCCGCCGCCGTCAAGGAAGCCGGCGTGCCGTGCCTGATCGGCTTCAATCGCCGTTACGACCCGACCTTCGCCGCCCTGCGATCGCGCATCGACGCCGGCGAGATCGGCGTTCCGGAGATGCTCGTCGTCACCAGTCGCGACCCTTCGGCCCCGCCGCTCGACTACGTCAGGCGCTCCGGCGGAATCTTCAAGGACATGCTGATCCACGACTTCGACATGTTTCGCTGGCAGCTCGACGACGAAGCGGAGAGCGTGTACGCGACCGGTAGCGTGCTCACCGATCCTTCGATCGCGAGCGCGGGCGATATCGACTCGACGGCCGTGACCATTCGCACGCGCGGCGGCCGCCTTGCACAGATCAATACCAGCCGTCGCGCGGCCTACGGCTACGACCAGCGTGTCGAGGTCCTCGGCAGCAAAGGCATGCTGCAGGCGGGCAATCACCGGCCCACCGAGGTGCTGTCGTGGACCGCCTCCGCGGTGTCCGCCGACAAGCCCGAGCACTTCTTCCTCGAGCGCTACCGTGCGGCCTACGCGCTCGAGATGGCGCATTTCTTCGACATGCTCGACAAGGGTGTGCGACCGCGCACGTCGATCGACGACGGCGTGGCAGCGCTCGCGCTCGCCGAAGCGGCGGCGACGTCATGGCGCGAGAATCGTATCGTCGAGATGACCAGGCCATGAGCGCGGCGATTCGCTTCGGCATCGCGGGGCTTGGGCGCCTGGGCAAGCGTCACGCGCAGAACCTCGCGAGCGCCATTCCCGGCGCGACGCTGGTTGCGGCGTGCAGCCCTGTCGGCGACGAGCTCGCGTGGGCTCAGCGCGAGCTCGGAGTGCGCAAGCTTTACGCGACGTTCGCCGAGCTGCTTGGCGACCGCGAAGTCGATGCATTGTTCATCGTGACGCCCACGGCACTGCACGCGCAACAGATCGGTGAAGCTTTGCAGGCCGGCAAGCAAGTGTTCTGCGAAAAGCCGCTGTCGCTCGACCTCGACGATTGCCTGCGCGTGCAGGAGATGGCCGCGCGTCATCCCGCGCAGCGCGTCATGATCGGCTACGGCAGGCGCTTCGATCCGAGCTACCAGGACGCGCATCGCAAGGTCCAGCAGGGCGCGATCGGGCGCCCGTTCCTGGTTCGATCCCAGAACCTCGACCAGAACGACCCGAGCGGGTTCTTCGTGCGGTTTTCACCGCAAAGCGGCGGCATCTTCCTGGACTGCACCGTGCACGACATCGACCTCGCGCGCTGGCTGCTCGGCGCACCGCGCGCGGTGCGTGTCTTCGCGAGCGGCACCATAGCGCTGCATGAAGGCTTGCGCGAGTTCGGCGACGTCGACAACGGCGTGGCGATCTGCGAATTCGACCAGGGCAAGCTTGCCTGCTTCGCGGCTTCGCGAACCATGGCGCATGGTCACGAGACCTCCACCGAAGTGTTCGGCACCGCGGGGCGACTGACCATCGGCCAGAACCCGCGCCTCAATCGGGTCGATATCGCCGATGCGCACGGCGTGCGCAACGAATGTACTCCGACATTCTGGGAGCGCTTCGAGGACGCCTTTCGTCTCGAAGCGATCGAATTCGTGCAGGCGATCCGCGAGCAGCGCGATCCGGCGCTTACGCTTGCCGACGCAACCGAGGCGACGCGCATCGCGATCGCACTGCGGCGATCGTTGCACGAGCATCGCGCCGTGGAGATATAACCGCGCCGGCTGCGGGCCGCCGGGCGGCGACAGTTGCATCGGCGCCGAGGCGGCGTGTCGCGCCGTTGTGGTGCAAGGGAATGCGACTGCTAACGCTGCGAAGAGCGGTCGGGCGTGTCCGGCTGGGGATCGCCCTGCGTTTCGCTCGGAGCGTCGGCAGAAGTGTCGGGGAACGGTTGGACCAGCGCGCAGCGCTCGGTGTCCGCACTGGATGCGGCGGCGCTCGCTTCGGGAAGGGGTTCGGACTGCGGGGCCTCGGTGATCAACGCACGCGCTCCGCGCGGCGGCGTGCGGCGCGGACGTCGCTTGCGGGCACTCAACAACAATGGACTCGGGGGTTGGCGCATAGTCCCTCCTGTTACGGCACTAATTGCAACGGAGCATGTAACGGTTACACGCTTCGCGCCGTGGTACGGGTCCGCGAAGACGTTGCGGCCAAGGGTGCATGAACCATGCCGTTATCCTGCGCTCGCTACGAATGCAACCGATGACATCGATTG
>DATKLH010000281.1:0-11289 GCA_035542515.1 Casimicrobiaceae bacterium | reverse complement strand
TCGAAGGCGAGGCGCGCGATGTCGGCAAGGTCATGGCCGCCATCGCCTTGCAGGTCGCTCGACACGGCGAGCCCTGCGCGCCGCCATGCGTGCTTCTGTCGGGTGGTGAAACGACAGTTACGTTACGCGGCAACGGGCGCGGTGGACGCAACGTCGAATTCCTGCTGTCGCTCGCCATTGCGCTGCGCGGACATCCGGCCGTTCACGCGCTCGCGGCCGACACCGACGGCGTGGACGGCATGGAGGAGATCGCTGGCGCCTATGCAGGGCCCGATACGCTCGAGCGCGCCTGGCGCAGCAACATCAATCCGCACGACAGTCTGGTCGACAACGACGGCCACGGCTTTTTCCAGGCGCTCGGCGACTCGGTGGTCACCGGCCCGACGCTGACCAACGTCAACGACTTCCGCGCGATCTACGTCGACGCTACACCGGCGAGCACATGATCACCGCGTTGGGTCCGTAGCCTTCGCTGATCCACCCGGCGCTGTTCATCGACGCGCGCGTGGTCGTGCTGGTCGTATAGCGGTGATTGGAATCGGTGCGGTTGTCCCACACGCGGTACACCGGGATCGTGCCGGTGGGGCATGCCCCGGTCACCGCGTCCGGCAGTGCCATGTAGAAGACGTCCGGCGCTTCGTAAACGAAGGTTGGAAACTTCGCCTTCACCTGGTCGCACTCCACCGGCGAGGCGGAGTAGAAGTGCGAGTCGCCATTCTCCGGCGGCAGGTAGAAGCGACATACCGGGCTCGCCGGCGCACCCGGACCGGCATAGGCGTTGAAGGTGAGCCCGGTGCGTTGCCAGCCGGGATGAACGCCGCTGTCGAGGTCCGCGATCTCGCTCGGGGCGGCCGAGATGAAATAGTGATCGCGCGCTGCGTTGTAGAACTCCACCACCGGTGTGGTCGTCGGCGCCGTAGCGGGCGCGAAGGTCGCGATATACGCTGCGATATCGACCAGGTCGGACTGCGAATAGGTGTCGAGGATGAAGCCCATCTCCTCCGGATGCTGTCGCGCGGCGAGGGTGATCTGCGCCGGGTTGTTGGCGGCGAGGAGTATCTGGTTGTATGGCGGGGGTGCCGTTGCCGGGTTCGGCGTGTGGCAGCCCGCGCAGACGAAGTTGAAGATCGTGCTGCCGTTGGCCAGGTTCTGCGCGCTCGCGGAGGGTCCGGCGATCGCGACGCACAGCACGGTGCCGAGCAGGGCGAGAAGAAGTCCGGGTCGCATCGATCGCTTTCACAGTGATGCTGATGGCGCGCGGGTTGTCACGGCATCCGGCATCGGTGGCTGCCCGGTGGAGGGCTTCATCTCGCACCGGGCCGGTGTGTCGGTCTAACAGGCTTCCCATCGCAACTATTCCTCGCCGCGTTACCCGGTCTGGCCGTCGGCTAGACTGCCACGAGGGGGCGTTCCCGGCTTGGCATCGCACATGACGCGTCTTGCAGATCTCGTTGCAACCTCCGCTCGCGTCGCCGACACTTCCGGGCGCAACGCCAAGATCGAACTCATCGCAGCATTCCTTCGCAGCGTGGAGCCCGGCGAGATCGGGCTCGCAGTCGGGTACCTGTCGGGCGTGACCCGACAGGGGCGCACCGGCATCGGGTATGCGCTGCTCAGCAAGGCGTCGGCGGCGAGCCCCGCGGTCGAGGCATCGCTTGCGCTCGCCGATCTCGATTCCATGCTCGAGCGCGTCGCGACCACCACAGGCGCAGGTTCGGGTGCACGCCGCGCCGAGTTGCTCGACGAGCTGTTTCGGCGCGCGACCAGTGCCGAGCGCGACTTCATCTTTCGCCTGGTGCTGGGCGAATTGCGGCAAGGCGCGCTCGAGGCTCTGATGATCGAGGCGATCGCGACGGCTGCGCGGCTGCCGCTGGGCCCCGTGCGTCAGGCCGCCATGGTAGCGCAAAGCGTCGCAGCGGTGGCTCAGGCAGCGCTGACGAGGGGCGAAGCAGGGCTTGCGCGTTTCGCGCTGACACTCATGCAGCCGGTCGCCCCGATGCTTGCACAGCCGGCGAGCGATATCGCCGAGGCGCTGCGCGAGCTTGGCACCGCCGCAATCGAATGGAAGCTCGACGGTGCACGCGTCCAGGCTCACAAGGTCGGCGACCGCGTTCGCGTCTTCACGCGCAATCGCAACGACGTCACCGACTCGGTGCCCGAAGTCGTCGATGCGCTTCGCGCCGCGCACGCGCGCGAGCTCATCCTCGATGGCGAGGCGATCGCGCTGTTGCCCAATGCAGCACCGCGGCCGTTCCAGGACACGATGCGTCGCTTCGGCCGCCTCGTCGACGTCGCGGACATGCAGCGCGAGTTGCCATTGTCGGTGTTCTTCTTCGATTGCCTGCATCACGATGGGCGCACCCTGATCGGAACATCGCTTGCGGAACGCTTCGCCGTGCTGACCGGCAGCGTAGCGCAGGCGCACGTCATTCCGCGCATCGTCACCTCCGATCAAGCCGTCGCCGAGGCGTTCTATGACGATGCGTTGCGTCGCGGCCACGAAGGCGTGATGGCGAAATCGCTCGATGCGCCCTACGAAGCGGGAAGCCGCGGGGCGGCGTGGCTCAAGGTCAAGCGCACGCACACGCTCGACCTCGTTGTCCTCGCCGCGGAGTGGGGCCACGGGCGCCGGCGCGGCTGGCTGTCCAACCTGCATCTGGGCGCGCGCGACCCGACGCGCGGCGGCTTCGTCATGCTCGGCAAGACGTTCAAGGGCATGACCGACGAGATGCTCGCATGGCAGACCGAGCAGCTGCTCGCGCGCGCCTTGCATCGCGACGACTGGACCGTGCACGTGCGTCCCGAGATGGTGGTCGAGATCGCCTTCAACGATCTGCAGGCGAGCCCGCGCTATCCCGGCGGACTCGCATTGCGCTTTGCGCGCGTCAAGCGGTATCGCAACGACAAGACCGCCGCCGACGCCGATACCATCGATACGGTGCGCGCGATCCATGCCGGGCAGTCGAAGGCGGCCCAATGAGTTGACCGAGCCTGCGATCGATCGCACCCGCCGCATCGACTTCCCCCACGCAGCTTTCGCTGCGGTAACATTGCAGGTACCCCGCGATGGCTCGCAGTGAGCCCACCCATGACCACGCCACCGGAGCGCAAGGCTGATGTTCGGGAGGACCCGATGCGAACTCGGATGAACGCCCTGCGACGGTGGCCGATGCAGCGAGCAGGTGTTATGGACCGCATTATGGCGAGGCATCGATCTCTTCGTGGCAGGTTTGCGTTCCTGATCGCGTGTGTCTTCGCAGCCAACGCGTTCGCGGCTTCCGACCCTGCTGCGCCCGGCGCGCGTCCCGCTCCGGCAGGCGATGCAACAGCGCTCAAGGCGCGCTATCTGGCGCTGCGCAGCGACCTCGAAGCGAACGCGTTCGGTCTGGCTTTGCACGTGGAGTCGCGCCAGGCCGACGACCGGCTGGCGGGCGATCTCTACGGCGTGGTGAAGCAGGCATTCCCGCGCTTGCGCGAGGCGCTGATCCATCGCACGCAGTGGTGCGAGCTGCTGATGCTGCACATCAACGTGAAGGATTGCCGTGTCTCGCGCGAACATGCCGACTCGATGCTGACGCTGAATCTCGGCGGCAAGCACGACGAGGGAGCCGCCGGCGTGGCGCACCTCGACTACCTCTACCGCGTGGTTGCCGATACGCCGGATTACCTGCAGATCGAGTTGAGCGCGGACAAGGGTCCGTACGGAACCAC
Organism: Casimicrobiaceae bacterium; assembly: GCA_035542515.1. Classification (GTDB taxonomy): domain Bacteria; phylum Pseudomonadota; class Gammaproteobacteria; order Burkholderiales; family Casimicrobiaceae; genus VBCG01. Next base: position 7,578 of record DATKLH010000281.1, on the reverse strand, counting down.
CGACCACCACATCGTGCTCGAAGCCACCGGGCTGCCGGGCGATCGCGTGTTCATGCATCTCAGCTATTCGCACGCGTATGGTCCGGTCGCGCGTCTCGCCTTGTCGACGTATCTCAACACCATCGGGCGCGACAAGGTCGGCTTCAGCGTGGTCGATCGGACCGCGGACGGGCGTCCGGTGTATGTGGGTGGCATCCGCGGCGTAGTGGAACGCAACTGCATGCGTTACTACCTGGCGGTCATGGCGTATCTCGAGACGTTGAGCGGGCCGCCGGAGCAGCGGGTGGAGCGGCGTCTCGCCGACTGGTTCCAGTTCACCGAGCGCTATCCGCGGCAGCTCCACGAGGTCAGCGAGAGCGAGTATCTCGACATGAAGCGGACGCAATACCGGCGCTTGACCGCGTGCAGCGGGACGCCTGAGTCGAGCGCCTGCTGACACCCTGCGCGGATCGGCGCACCGCTTCACCGCGGCTTTGCGATCGACCTTGCAGGCGACCATCGTCTCGGTGCCCTCCCTGCTGATGGAGCTCTCGAGCGACTCGGCGGCGATCGCATGAGAGCATGAAGCACGCTCCGTCAGCCCTCGATCGGATGATCGATGTCGCGCGCGACCTGGCGCGTGAGCGCGATGCGTCGGTGCTGCTCGAGCGCATCCTCTTCGCAGCGCGCGAAGCGTGCGGCGCCGACGGCGGGTCGATCTATGTCGTCGACCTCCCGGCTCGACGCATCGACATTGCCGTCGCCACGTGCGAGACCCTCGGCCTGCATCTGGGCGGGTCGGGCGGGCGCGCCGTCGACTTCGCATCGCCGGCGCTGTTCGACACCGACGGGGCGCCGAACCACGCCGCGGTGATCACGCATTGCGTGCACGAACGGCGCACGATCCATCTCGCCGATGCCTACGAGGTCGAAGGCCGCCATTTCTCCGGCCCCCGCGAATTCGACGCACGCTACGGATACCGGACCCGCTCGGTGCTCACCGTGCCGATGATCGATCACGAGGATCAGGTGATCGGAGTGCTGCAATTGATCAATGCCGGGTATCGCGAAGGCTCCGCACGCACGTTCAGCACCGACGAGGTGCGCTTCATCGAGGCGCTATCGGCGCAGGCGGGCATCGCGATCGAAAAGCAGCGGCTGATCGAGCGCCTCGAGCGCTTGTTCGAAAGCCTGGTCGCGATGATCAACGACGCGATCGACGAAAAGAGCCCGTACACCGGGGGGCACTGCCGGCGCGTCCCTCAGCTCACCATGATGCTCGCCGAGGCCGCTCACCGGACGCAGAAAGGGCCGCTCGCCCGATTCGAGATGACCGAGCGCGACCGCCGCGAGCTTTGGCTCGCCGGGATGCTGCACGACTGCGGCAAGATCACCACCCCCGTTCACGTGGTCGACAAGGCCACCAAGCTGTCGACGATCTTCGACCGCATCGCGCTGGTGGAAGCGCGCTTCGAGATCGCGGCGCGCGATGCGCGTATCGCAATGCTGGAACGCGTCGCCGCCGGGGAATCGCGCGAGCAGGCGCAGCGCGATCTCGACGAAGTCCTCGTCACGCTCGACGACGAGCGCGAGTTCCTGGCGCTGGCGAACCTCGGCAGCGAGCGGATGGCCGACGCGGATATCGAGCGGGTACATCGCATCGCCCGGCGGCGCTGGCGTGACGGCAACGGCGTCGAGCAACCGCTGCTGAGCGACGACGAGGTCGCGAACCTTACCATCGCATACGGAACGCTCACCGCGGAGGAGCGCACCGTCATCAACCGCCACATCGACGCGACCATTCGCATGCTCGAGGCGTTGCCGTGGCCGCGCGACTACCAACGTGTTCCCGAGTACGCCGGCGGTCATCACGAGCGCATGGATGGCAAGGGCTATCCGCGTGGGCTCACACGCGAGCAGATGTCGTGGCAGGCGCGTATGATGGCGATCGCCGACATCTTCGAGGCGCTCACCGCCGGAGATCGTCCCTACAAGAGCGCCAAGACACTGTCGGAGTCGCTTGCGATTCTCGGCGGCATGAAGCTGCGCCAGCACATCGATCCCGATTTGTTCGATGTCTTCGTGCGCGAGCGCGTCTATCTTGAATATGCGCGCAAGTTCCTGCCGCCCGAGCAAATCGACACGGTGAACGAAGCGGCCATTCCCGGCTACCCGCAGGGCGACGCGACGCCGGCCTGATTTCACGCGGCGCGCCGGACAGGATTGCCATTTGGTGCGCCGGGCCTCGGAACTTTTTACAGCGGTCGCATGCGCGCACCGCGCTCGAGAGCGCCTCGCGCGGACCAACGCGGGTGCAAGCGGTGGCACGAAAACTGCAAACTTTCCGCGGGAATGCGGGTCATTTGCACGATCATGCGCAGGATCATCTCCGGCAACACAGGCTGCCTCGGTGGATCGCCGGCTGTCGAACGGACGCGACGCCGACGACGGCCTCGCCGCCGATGAGCACGCCGCGACGCTGGCCTGCGACCCCCCCATGCGATCCGCAACCGTGCCGATTCTCGAGCAGTCCCTCGGCTCGGCGCGACCGATCGCGCGACGCCTCATCCGGCTGCCGGTCAGAACGCTGCCACAGCCCGACGAGACGACCTGCGGCCCGACCTGTCTGCACGCGGTCTATCGCTATTGGGGTGACGACCAGCCTCTAGGCGCGGTGATCGCCCGTATGGAACGGCTGCGCGAGGGCGGAACCTTCGCGGTGTTCCTCGGCTGCGACGCGTTGCGCTCCGGTTATCGAGCGACCATCTACACCTACAACCTGATGGTGTTCGACCCGACGTGGTTCGCAAGGCGCGACTTCGAGATCGCCGAGCGACTGCGCCGACAGGCTGCGGCGAAGGCCACCGATTACCGCCTGCAGTACGCGACGCAGGGCTATCTCGAGTTCCTGCGCCTGGGTGGACGACTGCGGCTGCTCGATCTCACGCAGCAGCTGCTCCGCGGCATCCTGCGCCGACGCCTGCCGGTGATCGCGGGTGTGAGCTCGACCTACCTTTACCGGGCCCCGCGCGAGTACGGCCCCGCCGACACGCCCGACGACGTGCTCGGTTATCCGCAGGGGCACTTCGTGGTGCTGGCGGGTTACGACTATGCGCGCAAGCGCATGCTCGTGGTCGACCCCTACCAGCCCAATCCGTACGGAACGTCGCACGAATACTGGATCAGCGCCGAGCGCGTCGTAGCCGCGACGCTGCTCGGCATCGTGACGCACGACGCCAATCTCCTGATCATCCATCCGCCCCGCGCCCCGGCGCCCCTGTCGCCATGAACACCGTATTCGTCGTCAACCAGTTGCGCGAGTGGCCGCTGGACATCCCCGAAGCGACCGTCGTCGCCGCGCGCACCTACCTCGCCGATACCGCCAACGACGGGTCGTCGGGGCCTGCGCGCGTGTTCAATCTTTGCCGGACCAACCGCTACCAGGGTCGCGGGTACTACGTGTCGCTGGTCGCCGAGGCGCGCGGACAGCAGCCCTACCCGGATGTGAAGACCATCGAAGACCTGCAGTCGGGCAACCTGGTGCATTTTCTCGACGAGCGCGACACGCATTGGGCGCTGCCGGCCGGCGGAGCCTCGCCGCTGCACCTCGACGCCTTCTTCGGTCGCGATCCCGAGGAGCGCCATCACGCAGCGTGCGCGCAGCTCTTCGAGCGAATGCGCGCTCCACTGGTCCGCGCGAGCTTCGAGCGACACAACGGTGTGTGGAGGCTCGCGCGCGCGCAGCTGCTCAGCGCCGCGAGGCTGAATGCCGAAGAGCGCGCTTTTGCGATGGAGTCGGCGAAACTCGAGCTGACGCCGCGGCCCACGCGCGTCGGCGGAGCGACCGATCATGCCCTCGCGATCCTGCACAACCCGGGCGAAAAGGATCGTCCCTCCAACCAACGCGCGCTGCGCATGTTCGTCGACATGGCGCGCAACATGGGCATCCGCGCCGAGATCCTGGGCCGCCACGACATCGAGCGGTTGCCGCAATTCGACGGACTGTTCATTCGCGACACCACCCACCTGAACCATTACACCTACCAGTTCGCGCGCCGCGCCGCGGCCGAGGGCCTGGTGGTCATCGACGATCCGGATTCGATCCTCAAGTGCAACAACAAGGTCTACCTGAACGAGCTGCTCACCCGCCACCACATCCCGGTGCCGCGCACGATGCTGGTCCAGCGGGACAACGTCGACGAGGTTGTCCCGACGCTCGGCCTGCCGCTCATCGTGAAGCGACCCGACAGCGCCTTCTCGCTGGGCGTTGCCAAGGTCGAGTCGCGTGCCGCGCTCGATTCGGTGCTCGGCACCTTCTTCGCGAGCTCGGACATTGTCGTCGCGCAGGAATGGGTCCCCACCGAATTCGACTGGCGCGTGGGCGTGCTCGATCGCCGACCGCTGTTCGTTTGCCAGTACCTCATGGCGCCTGGTCACTGGCAGGTCGTCAAGCGCGAGCCGGGACGACGCCTCGAAGGGGCGACGGTCGCTCTGTCGGTGGGCGAGGCGCCCGAGGTCGTCGTGAACACTGCGGTGGCGGCCGCGAACCTGATCGGTGACGGCCTCTACGGCGTGGACCTCAAGCAGGTCGGCGACCGCTGCTACGTCATCGAGATCAACGACAACCCCAACATCGACGCCGGCAACGAGGATGGCGTGCTCAAGGACGCTCTGTATCGCGAAGTGCTCGGCGTATTTCTGAGGCGGATGAAGGCCCGCGACAGGATCCGCAGCGTTGCAGCATGAACCGCCTGGTGCTTCCGGCGTTCGCTGGCGTCGGCATCGAGCTCGAATACATGATCGTCGGCGGCGATACGCTCGATGTGCGATCGCTCGCCGCGGAGCTTTTGCACGATCTCGGCGGCGTGCCCGCATCGAACGTGGAGCGCGGAGCGCTGGGATGGTCGAACGAGCTCGTGCAGCATGTCGTGGAGCTCAAGAACAACCTCCCGTCGCGCACGCTCGACACGCTGCCGCAGGCGCTCCAATCCGAGGTGCGGCACGTCAACCGCGTGCTCGCACGGCGCCACGCCCGGCTCATGCCTTCCGGCATGCATCCATGGATGCGGCCGCGCCACGAGGCGCGGCTGTGGGAGCTGGACAACGCGGAGCTGTACGGAACTTTCGATCGTATCTTCGATTGCCGGCGCCATGGCTGGGCGAACCTCCAGAGCATGCACCTCAACCTGCCGTACGCGGGCGACGACGAGTTCGCGCGCCTGCACGCGGCGATCCGCGTCGTACTGCCGCTCATTCCCGCGCTCGCGGCGAGCTCGCCCTATGCGGACGGCCATCCGACCGCGCTGCTCGACTATCGGCTCGAGGTGTATCGATCCAATGCCTCGCGCTGCCCGACCATCACCGGCGAGGTGATCCCTGCGTCCATCGAGTCGCAGGAAGAGTACGAGGCCGAAGTGCTTGCGCCGATGTATCGCGAGATCGCGCCGCTCGATCCGGATGGACGCTTGCGGCATGAATGGCTCAATGCGCGCGGAGCGATCGCCCGGTTCGAGCGCAATGCCATCGAAATACGCCTCGCCGACACGCAGGAGTGCCCCCGCGCCGACGTTGCCGTCGCGGCGGCGATCGTGGCGGCCGTGTACGCGCTCTACCAGGAACGTTGGTCTTCGCGTGCTGTCCAGCGTGATACACCGGGCGCTTTGCTCGTGCAGATCCTGCGCGACTGCATCCGCGATGGCGAAGAGGCAGTGGTCGGATCCAGCGGTTATCTGGAGCTGTTCGACTTTCCCGGCCCGTCGGCGACGGCGCGGGAGTTGTGGGCGCATCTCATCGAACGCATGGAGACGCCGGGCATCGCCGCACACGCTCAGGTGCGCGAACCGCTCGAGGTGATTCTCGAGCGTGGCACGCTCGCGCGTCGCATCATGCGCGCGACCGATGGGGCGAGCGGCGCCGAGGCGTTGCGTCCCGTGTACGCGCAGCTCTGCGAATGCCTTGCGACGGGCGCGCCGTTTCTTGCCTGAGGATGGCTTATGCCGGGTCGCGCGCGACAAACACTGGTGCTGGTGACTTGCGAGCACGGCGGTAACCGCATCCCGGGGCCCTACCGGCGCTGGTTCCAGGGAAGGGAACGGATACTCCGCTCGCATCGCGGGTACGACCCCGGCGCGCTCGCGATGGCCCGTGCCCTCGGGCGCAACCTTCGGGCGCCGCTGATTGCGGCCACGGTGAGCCGACTGCTGGTCGAGCTCAACCGCTCGCCGCGGCATCGCAACTTGTTCTCGGTGGTGATGCGCGACGCGCCCGCCCCGATCCGCGAAGAATTGGTCGAACGCTATTACCTGCCGTATCGCAGCGCGGTTGGTCGGCACGTCGAGCGCGCGATCGCGAGCGGCAGTCGCGTGGTGCACGTCTCGTCGCACAGCTTCACGCCGGTGCTGCGCGGGGTGCGACGCAACGCGCACGTCGGCTTGCTCTACGACCCGTCCCGCAGCTTCGAGCGCGAGCTGTGCACGCTGTGGCGCAACGCGATGCTGGCGCGTGCGCCGGCGTGGCGCGTGCGTCGCAACTATCCGTATCAGGGAACCAGCGACGGTCTCACCACCTGGTTGCGTCGGCGATTCCAGGGGGCACAGTACGCAGGCGTCGAGCTCGAGCTCAATCAGGCGCTGGTCCGTCGTAACGCGGCCGGGTTCGCGTACGCGCGCCGCGTCGTACCGGCGGCGTTGCGCGAAGCTGTCGAGCTTCTCGGAGGCGTGGCATGAAACGCAAGACCTTGCGACTTGGCAACGGATTCCGCGTCGTGTTCGCCAACCGGCGCGCCGAAGCGGCGGAAATGGTGATCGCCCCCGGCGACGCCGAGGGCGACTGCGGCAATCGCCACCGCGGCGCCGACCAATGGCTGTTCGTCGTTTCGGGACGCGGCATCGCGACCATCGACGGCAGGCGTCATCCGTTGCGCGAGCGCACGCTGTTGCTGATCGAGAAGGGCGAGCGCCACGAGATCCGCAACAACGGCCGCGTGCCGCTGCGGACTTTGAACTTCTATGCACCGCCCGCGTACACACGTGCGGGTGACCCGTTGCCCCGCGGCCGGCGTTGAAAGCCGTCATCGCGTGGCGACGATCGGCGCCCAAGCTGCTTTATCTGAACCTAGGAGGCTACTATGCCCGAACGCAAAACCCTGGAACGCGCTCGCGAGGATCGGCGCGAAGGCAAGGCGCCGACCACGCAGGCCGGCGAATTCGTGCGCGAGGAGATGGACCACATCCGTGAAGGCAAGCACGGCGCGCGCTCGACCAAGCAAGCGATCGCAATCGGCTTGTCGAAGGCGCGTCGAGCGGGCGTCGACCTGCCTCCGCCAAAACGCGGCAGCACCTCGCCGGAGACGCGCCGCAAGGCCGAGCGCGACAGCGAACGTGGCCATAGCGGCGATCGCGCAAAGAAACCGGCGCGCAAGCGTTCGCGAGCGGTCGAGAACGCGCTCAAGCGCGAAGGGCACCAGGCCGCGTCGCGCAAATCGTTGTCGCGCCAGGCGAAGGCCGCCGCGAGCAAACGCAGTGCCGCCGATCGGTCCTCCGCCGCTCGCAAGGCCGCTCGGACCAAGGGTCCGGCGCAACGCTCGGCAGCGGCGCGCAA
>DATKLH010000280.1:0-2219 GCA_035542515.1 Casimicrobiaceae bacterium | reverse complement strand
GTAGAGATCACGGCGATCGCATACGCGCCCTGGAACTGCGCCACTGCCATCTGCACGGCGGCCAGGAGATTCCCTTCCGCAGCGCCATGCCAGTACGAATGCACCAGATGTGCGATGACCTCGGTGTCGGTCTGCGTCTGGAACACGTAGCCCTGCCCGGTCAGACGCTCGCGCAACGCCTCGAAGTTCTCGATGATGCCGTTGTGCACCACCGCGATCTCGTTACCCGAAAGATGAGGATGCGCGTTGGCAGGCGTCGGCGCCCCATGCGTCGCCCAGCGCGTGTGCGAGATGCCGGTGGTCGCGTGAAGGTTGCGCGCAGTGGCCTGCGCTGCGAGATCGGCCACGCGCGCGGTGGACACGAGTCGCTCGAGGACCGGACTCTTGCCCCCGTTCATCACCGCGAGGCCGGTGGAATCGTATCCGCGATACTCGAGCCTGCGAATGCCTTCGATCAGGATGGGGACGACGTTGCGATCCGATGTTGCACCGACGATGCCGCACATGGTTGGCTGTCTTTCGCTATCGAGAAACGCGAGGGAGGCTGCGACCGGCGCTGGTCGCGTGCAACGCGCTGCGCCGCGTGCGATGTCTCATCCCGCCTTGTCCGCCTTGCGTGGCCGGCGCCAGGCCGAGGTGGAAACCTGACGCGGGCGCGCGACGGTGAGTTGCCCCGCGGGTGCGTCATGGGCGATGGTGCTTCCGCCGCCGATGGTCGCCCCGGCGCCGATGGTGATCGGCGCGATCAGCACGCAGTTGGAGCCGACGTGCACGTCGTCGCCGATGACCGTGCGGTGCTTGTTCACGCCGTCGTAGTTCGCCGTGATCGAACCCGCACCGTAGTTCACGCGCGCCCCTAGGATCGCATCACCGACATAGGCGAGATGGTTGGCCTTGGCGCCTTCGCCGAGGGTGCTCCCCTTGATCTCGACGAAGTTGCCGACGTGCACTTCAGCCGACAGCGCGGTGTGGGGGCGCAACCGTGCGTACGGCCCGATGCGGCAACGCGCTCCGATGGTCGCTCCATCGATGTGCGTGAACGGCTCGATCCGCGTGTCGGGACCGATGGTCGCGTCGCGGATCACGCAATAAGCACCGATGCTCGCACCCTGCTCGATACGAACACGACCCTCGAAGATGGAGCCGACGTCGATCGTGACGTCGGTCGCGCTCGACAATTCGCCGCGAATATCGATGCGATCGGGATCGACGATGCTGGTTCCGCCGAGCATCAGCTCGTGCGCGCGTCGCCTCTGCAGGATACGTTCGGTGGCCGCGAGTTGCGCGCGGTCGTTGACGCCGAGGAGGTGCTCGCCCTGTTCGGCCACGTGCGCGACGACATCGACACCGTCGCCGACCGCCATCGCGACGATGTCGGTCAGGTAGTACTCCTGCTGCGCGTTGTGGGGCGTGAGTTGCCCAACCCAGCGTTTGAGGTGCGCGGTGGGCGCGACCAGGAAGCCGGTGTTGATTTCGTCGATGGCCCGCTGGGCAGCGGTTGCGTCGCGCTCCTCGACGATTGCTCGCACCTTGCGCGATTCGTCCCGCACGACGCGCCCCAGGCCGTACGGATTGCGAACGCGCGCGGTCAGCAAGCCGACGCGGTTGTCGCCAGCGCTCGCAACCAGCGCCGCGAGCTCTTCGGTGCGCACCAGCGGAACGTCGGCAAGACCGACCAGCGTCATGCCGTCGCCGGGCAACGTCGTGAGCGCGAGGCGGACGGCATCGCCCGTTCCGCGCGGAGGGTCCTGCCGCACGAACGCGACATCCGGCGCACGCAATGCGTCTTCGACGGCGGGCGCTCCGTATCCCGTGACCACCGCGATGGCACGCGGCTGGAGCGCGCGCACGGCGTGCAGCACATGCATCCCGAGTGGACGTCCGGCCAGACGATGGAGAACCTTGGGTTGCGCGGAACGCATGCGCTTTCCCAGGCCGGCCGCGAGAAGCGCGATGTTGAGCGGAACGGGCACCAATGACACGCTGGAGAAGTGCGGACAGCGATGATACGCCAGCGCGCGCGCTCCCATCGCTCCGCCCATCGCGTCGAGGCGCTGTGTCGTCGTGTGCGCGAAGCTCGACGAGGGTGGGTGTTACAGTCTGCGCGGTAAGGTTGCGCGCGGAGCCTCGCCGCGCGTTCACGATGCCATGGCAATTCTTGCAGTGTTCAACCAGAAGGGCGGTGTGGGGAAGACCACGACCGCGCTCAATCTCCTCGC
>DATKLH010000279.1:0-2494 GCA_035542515.1 Casimicrobiaceae bacterium | reverse complement strand
GTCGCGTCGGTGAAGGCGACACGATCGCCGTAGGCGTCTCGTGCCATCTCGAGCAGCATCATCACGTTCACGCGGATTCCTCGCTCACCGCTGGCGCACCTATAGACCCCGAACCCGAACACATCGCCACCGGCGCAGGTACCAAACCGAAAAGGTACCAGCAGAAAATTCTCAGTACCACGACGATTCGAAAGAGACGGGCTCGGAGCGATCGTTGCAACCACCCGGCCAACGGGCTGCGCTTCGTCGCGCCCGGCGCGACACTGCAGGAGTTCCACGCTGCAGCGGCCTGCGCACGGTCACTTGGATCGAACCGGAGCCACCGGGTTGCGCAGACCCGCAAGCAGGATGTCGAGCATCGCGCCTTTCGCGTCCTCGTGTGAGAGTCCCAGATCGTCGAGCACGTCGGGCCTCGCGAAATGGTCGGCGCACGCGAGGATCATGTGCGCGACGAGCGAGGAATCGACCGAACGAAACTCACCGCTGCTGATTCCGCTCGCCACGATGCGTTCGAGCACGGTCGCAGCGAAGCGGTAGTGTCGATCGAGCGTGCGACGCGCCTCGGGGACGTCGAGCAGATCCTCGTACGCAGCAGACTGGAACGTGTAGCCGACACTGGTGTTGGCGTACTGGCGAATCTGCACGCTGGCGGGTGCGGTCGCATCGACGGCACTCATGGCGGTACGGCCGATGCGGTGCAGCAGTCGATCGAACACGAGCAGGAATAGCACGTCTTTTGAAGGCGCGAGTTCGTACAGCGTGCGCCGCGAGCACCCCAAATGGGCCGCGAGCTGACGAATGGTCAGCTTGGCAAGTTCGCCGCTGCGTAGCAGGTCCTCGAGGTCATCGAGCACCTCTCGGTGGCGCTGACCGAGCGCTGCCTCCACGCGGTTGGGCAAGAGCGGACGCGGGGCGCCGATGAGCAGGCCGCGTATCTGGGGGTGAGGCTTGGATGAAATGGCGCTCTCCTCGATCGATCTTCGTACAGGGAAATTCGGTTCGGACGATGTTGGTTCCGGTCCGCGTCTTGGTACCATAGTTCGCCTCGTGATACCGCCTCCTCGCTACCGAGTCCGGCGATATCGTGTCGCGACTGGTGACGGCACGTGCGACGTGCGAACCCCGATTAATGTACAAGATCCGCTTTCGCTTGTGGTTCGCGGCGAGACGCAGCGACATCCCACCGGCGAGACGCAGTGACAGCCCACTAAAGAGGAATTGTCGAATGGAAGTCGAATACGAAAAACGCGGTCGCGTCGCGATCATCACCCTCAACCGTCCCGAGGCGCGCAACGCGGTCAACGGCGCGGTCGCGCGAGGAATGGAAGCAAGCCTCGACGCGTATGAATCCGATCCGGATCTGTGGGTCGCGATCCTGACTGCGAAGGGTTCGGCGTTCTGCGCCGGTGCGGATCTTAAGGAAATTGCCGCGGGGCGCGGCGGCGAATTGGGAACCCGAAAGGGCGGCTTCGCCGGTCTGGTGCGCCGCGAGCGCACGAAGCCCCTGATCGCGGCCATCACCGGCAGTGCGCTGGCGGGGGGAACCGAAATCGCGCTCGCGTGCGACATGATCGTCTGCGCGACCGACACCGTGTTCGGCCTCCCAGAGGTCAAGCGCTCTCTAGTGGCGGGCGCAGGCGGACTGTTCCGTCTGCCACGCGCAATCGGCATGGCCCCGGCGCTCGAACTGATCAGGACCGGCGATCCCCTTCCTGCGGAGCGCGCATATCAACTCGGCATGGTCAACCAGATCGTGCGGGCGAACGAAGTCATGACCGCTGCACTCGCGCTCGCCGAACGCGTCGTCGCCGCCGCACCGATCGCCGTGCAGCACAGCCGGCGCATTGCAATCCGCGCCTTCACCGACGACGACGATGCACTGTGGCAGGCGAGCGGGCAGGGATTCGCCGAAGTCGCTAAGACCGAAGACTTCCGTGAAGGTCCCAAAGCCTTCATCGAAAAGCGTCCGCCGCAGTGGAAAGGGCGGTAGGCCGGGATAGCGAGAAAGAGATGCCGTTGATGAGCCTCCTCGATCTCGATCAGTTGGAACCAAACCCGCGGGCGATCCGATAGGCGTCAATGGCGTCCGCGAGTGAGGAATGTGCTTGCGGACGAATCCTTGGAAAACTCGATTTTCGTTCTGACTCGATTCCGGAATTCCGAAGGTTCGCCCGGCGGCCGCACCGACCCGATCGCGGCAGCGGCCGACTGAATCAGCCGCGCCGCGGCACCCGTGCGCCGGGCGCGGGCGGATTCTCCGGCGGCCCGGCGAAACACTGCGCGATGGCCATCCAGCGCTGCGCCGGTTCGCCGACTACCCGCAACTGCGTGTCGGCCACGTTGCGCGTCTGCGTGACGACCTGACAGAACTCGACGGCGCGCCCCTCGACGCAGTTGTCAGCCTGCGGGTCGTTCCACCCCCACACAGCGCCCGATGGTGCGGTGAGACGCACGAACGGAACCGGCGACGGCGCTTCGAGCTTGCGGTTCGCGA
>DATKLH010000278.1:0-4428 GCA_035542515.1 Casimicrobiaceae bacterium | reverse complement strand
CGCTATCTGATCGCCGGTCTGCTGGTGTGGGTGCCGCTCGGCATCACGCTGTGGATCGTCAACTGGTTGCTCTCTTCGCTCGACGCGATCCTGTTCTTTCTCCCGGAGTCGTACCGTCCCGCGGCCCTGCTCGGTTTCAACATCCCGGGCCTCGGCGCTTTGCTCGGCTTTGTCATCCTGTTCGTCACCGGCGTGGTGGCCGCCAACTTCTTCGGACAACGCCTCATCCTGGCGTGGGAAGGGTTGCTCGCGCGCATCCCGTTCGTGAAGTCGATCTACTCGTCGGTCAAGCAGGTGAGCGATACGCTGCTCTCGGACCAGGGCAACGCCTTCCGCAAGGCCCTGCTGGTCGAGTTTCCGCGCGAAGGCACCTGGACCATCGCATTCCTGACCGGGACGCCATCGCCATCGATCGCACCGCTGCTCGACGGCGACTACCTGAGCGTCTACGTTCCCACCACACCCAATCCCACCGGCGGCTACTTCATCATCGTGCCACGCGATCGCGTGCACGAACTCGCGATGACGGTCGACGACGCGCTCAAGTACATCATCTCGATGGGCGTGGTTGCGCCGCGCGCCGTGTCCGGAGCGCCGCCGGCCGCCATACCGGCGCCGCCGAACACCGCGAGCAGACCGCTCGCGTCCTCGGTTTCCGATTCGCGAAATTGACTGCGGCGCGCGTGGCGAGCGGCGGTGAGCCGGTTCGCCTGCGCCGCGGGCCGTCTGCGACCACCATGAGCACCACGCCGCCCCTCGCCGGAGAACTCGCTTGAAACGCACCGACTACTGTGGCCGTATCGACCGCCGACGCTTTGGAGAGATCGTCACCGTGGCAGGCTGGGTGCATCGCCGCCGCGACCACGGCGGGGTCATCTTCATCGATCTGCGCGACCGCGAAGGACTGGTGCAGGTGGTGTGCGATCCCGATCGCGCGCAGACCTTCGCGGTTGCCGAGAAGCTGCGCAACGAATATTGCATTGCCGTGACGGGGCTGGTCCGTCCGCGACCGGAGGGAACGGTCAATCCCAATCTCACCTCGGGGGAAGTCGAGATCCTCGCGCACGAGATCGACATCCTGAATGCGTCGGCCACACCGCCGTTCCAGCTCGACGACGAGAACCTTTCCGAGACGGTGCGCCTGTCGAACCGCGTGCTCGATCTCCGGCGGCCGTCCATGCAGCGCAATCTCAAGCTGCGCTATCGCGCCAGCATGGCGGCACGACGTTATCTCGACGAGCACGGCTTCATCGACATCGAGACGCCGTTCCTCTACAAGTCGACGCCGGAAGGCGCGCGCGAATTCCTGGTGCCGTCGCGGCTGCATCATGGGCACTTCTATGCACTGCCGCAGTCGCCGCAGCTGTTCAAGCAGATGCTGATGATCGCCGGCTTCGATCGTTATTACCAGATCGTGAAGTGCTTCCGCGACGAGGACCTGCGGGCCGACCGGCAGCCGGAGTTCACGCAGATCGACATCGAGACTTCGTTTCTCGGCGAGCTGGAAATCCGCGACCTGATGGAAGGCCTGGTGCGCGCGATGTTCCGTGAAACGATCGGCGTGGAGCTGCCCGATCCGTTCCCGATCATGACCTACGCGGAAGCGATGCGCGACTACGGCTCCGACAAGCCGGACCTGCGCGTTCCGCTCAAGCTCACCGAGCTCACCGACTTGATGAAAAACGTCGAGTTCAAGGTGTTCCGCACCGCCGCGGACATGCCCAACGGCCGCGTCGCCGCCTTGCGCGTGCCGGGCGGCGGCGCCCTGACGCGCAAGGAGATCGACGATTACACCGCGTACACGACGGTCTTCGGGTCCAAGGGACTCGCCTACATCAAGGTCAACGACGCAACGAAGCCGAGCGAGGAAGGGCTGCAGTCACCGATCGTGAAGTTCCTCTCCGCGGAGGTGCTGCGTTCGATCGTCGAGCGCACCGGCGCGCAAAGCGGCGACCTCGTCTTCTTCAGCGCGGACAAGGAGAAGATCGTCGATGACGCGCTCGGCGCCCTGCGCACCAAGATCGGCCACGACCGCGGACTCGCGCAAGGCGACTGGAAGCCGCTGTGGGTGGTCGACTTTCCCATGTTCGAGTACGACGAGGACAGCAAGACCTGGGCGGCGCGCCATCACCCGTTCACGGCGCCCAAGGACGGCCACGAGGCGCTGTTCCGCAGCGATCCGGGGCGCGCGATCGCCAAGGCCTACGACGTGGTGCTCAACGGTTGGGAGATCGGCGGCGGATCGGTGCGGATCCACCGTCCCGAGGTCCAGCAGGAAGTGTTCTCGGCGCTGGGCATCACGCCGGAAGACCAGCGCGCGAAGTTCGGCTTCCTTCTCGATGCGCTGCAATACGGCGCGCCGCCGCACGGCGGCATCGCGTTCGGCTTCGATCGCACCGTCGCGCTCATGGCCGGCGTCGAGCAGATCCGCGACGTCATCGCATTCCCCAAGACGCAACGCGGCCAGGACCTGCTCGTCGATGCGCCAAGCGCGGTGACCGAAAAGCAGCTGCGCGATCTGCATATCAAGGTGCGCCCCTCGGATCACCTCAAGACGTAGCCGACGTATGCAGGGTGCGGCGCGCGCCCTCGTGCACCATGCCCGCGGACCTGTGTGCCGGCGCCAAGCGACGTGCGGTACACTGGTTCGCATGTCGCCGTCGAGCGCACGATTGCGTGGTGGCCTTGTCGCGATCATCGCGGCGCTCATCACGCTCGTGGCGAGCACGACGGTTGCCGCGCGTGCTTCGCAGTCCGATCTGCCGGTCATCGCCGCGAGCGATCTTCCGCGCGAAGCGCGAGAAGTGCTCGAGCGCGTCCATTCCGGCGGGCCTTTCGCGTACGAGCGCGACGGTGTGGTGTTCGGCAACCGCGAGCAGGTGCTGCCGCCGCGGCGACGCGGGTACTATCACGAGTACACCGTTCCCACGCCAGGCGAGCGCACGCGCGGCGCGCGGCGCATCGTGTGCGGGGGACCGGCGAGGCTGCCCGACGCATGCTTCTACAGCAACGATCATTACCGCACGTTTGCGAGGATTCGCGAATGAAGGCCCCCGACCTGGCGAAGATTGACGATGCCTGCGTGCAGCCGTGGAGCGGTGTCCTGGAGCCGCTCAAGGCCGCCGCGGCACAGGCGCACCTGCGTTATCGCGTGGTCGATCTCGGCAAGGCGCGCGATCGTGCGAGCCTGTTCGCAGAGCTCGACCGCGCGCTGGATCTGCCGGAGCATTTCGGCAAGAACTTCGATGCGCTCGCCGATGTGCTCGAGGACCGCGACTGGCTGGGCAAAGGCGGCATCGCCATCGTGATGCTGCATGGCAACGCGTACCGCGACGAGCATCCGCACGAATGGTCGACGCTCGAGGAGCTGCTCGGGGAGGCTTGCGAGTTCTGGAAGGAGAGGATGACTCCGTTCTGGGTGTTCGTGGCGTGAGCTTCGCGATCGGCGACAGGCGATCGGTGAGAGGCGATGGACCGCACCTCTAACATTTGCGACTTTGTGTAGCAACGGCAAGCCAGCGCTCGAGGCCGCGCAAGTGTCGCCCGACCGCTTGTGTCTGCTTGAAACACTCTTGCAGTGTCTCATTCGTCGCATAACCTACGCTCAGCGTGATCGTCAATTCCGTTTCCAATTCGGCAAGCGACCCGAGCGCGACTGAAACGAACTGCAGATATTCTTTCTTGCTGCGTCGTGCATGTCCTTCCGCGATATTTGCCGGGATTGAAACTGCAGCGCGACGAAGCTGGCTTGCGAGGGCATAGATCTCGTGCTGAGGTAATCGGGCGGATAATTCGTATACCGCCAAGACGAGCTCCATCGCGATCTGCCATGCAACAAGCTCCTGGTATTTTCCAACGGGCATATCGCGCATTCTCCTGATGCGAATCTAGACTGACGCGCGATTCAGTGTCACTACGACGCAGGGCTAGTGGTCTATCGCCTATCGCCTAACTCGCATCGCCCACGCCCCGTGCCATACAAAGTCCCCGTCTCCGTCCTCGTCATCGTCCACACCCCCGACCTTCGCGTTCTGCTGCTCGAGCGCGCGGACTTTGCGCAGCACTGGCAGTGCGTGACCGGAAGCCAGGAGCCGGGAGAAACGCTTGCGCAAACCGCGCGCCGCGAACTGATGGAGGAGACCGGTATCGACGCATCATGTCACGGTGACGTGCGCGACTGGGACTGGTTCAACGACTACGAGATCTTCCCGCAGTGGCGCCATCGCTACGCGCCGGGGACCACGCACAACCGCGAGCACGCGTTCAGCGTCGTCGTGCCCGAACCGGTTCCGGTTCGTCTCGCGCCACGCGAGCACACCGCATCGCTCTGGCTGCCATGGCGCGAAGCGGCGGCGAAGTGCTTTTCCTGGTCCAACCGCAAGGCGATCGAGCTCTTGCCCCAGCGCGTAACATCGACCTGAAAGCGGG
>DATKLH010000277.1:0-3080 GCA_035542515.1 Casimicrobiaceae bacterium | reverse complement strand
GACTCCATGGTGTCGGAGCACGCGCCCTGGTGGAATATCGCCGCGATGTCGTCGTCGAACTCCCCGTTGTTGAGGCGTACCAGGAACTCGTCCTGGTCGACGTAGTCGGCGATCTGGCAGTCGACCAGGTTGCGGAACTTGTCGCCCTGCGCGAGATTGTCCACGACGATGATGTCGCGCTCGCCGCGCGCATTGAGCCCCGCAACGAGATTCGAGCCGATGAAGCCTGCTCCGCCGGTGACGACGATGTACATGATTCGAATTCGTTGCGGGTCGTGGGTTATCGGCTCTCAGTGTGTGCCGAAGCGAACGCTATGCGCAATCATCCATTGCTTGCTCCTGGCGCGCTCGAGCGCGCCAACAACCAAGAACCGGAAACGTCGTTTGCCGTCCCTCACAACTCCAGATCCAGCGCTCCCACATCGCTCTCGACCACGCGCACGCGTGGCGACAGCGCGCATAACAGCTCGTAGCCGACCGTGGATGCGGCAGCCGCAACGTCGTCGACCGGCAAACCCTCGCCCCACAGCACGACCGGACTTCCGACGCGCGCGTGCGGCACTTCGCTCAAATCGACGGTGAGCATATCCATGGACACGCGCCCCGCGGTCGGCACCTTCCTGCCGCATACGAGCACCGGCGTGCCGTTTGGCGCATGGCGTGGATAACCGTCGGCGTACCCGCAGGCCACTACGCCGATGCGCTGGGTGCGCGTAGCGGTCCAGGTCGCGCCGTAGCCCACGCTCTGGTTGGCGTCGACTTCCTGGATCGCGATCAACTGCGAGCGCAGCGTCATCGCTGGACGCAGCCCGAGCATCGCAGCGGTGTCGTAGGGAAACGGCGACGAGCCGTAAAGCATGATGCCCGGCCGCACGATGTCGCCGCCAACCTCGGCGTAGCGGATCACGCCCGCGGAGTTGGCAATCGAGCGCGGATAGGGCAGCCCGGCGCAGGTACGCTCGAAGACAGCCAACGGCTCGGCGATGCCGTCTTCTTCGTCGGCGCGCGCCAGATGCGTCATCAGCCGCAATGCGGCGACGGCAGCGGATTGGTTGAGGCGCCCACAGATCTCCGCCACGCTGTCGGGCGAGAATCCGAGCCGGTTCATGCCCGAATTGACCTTGACGAACACTTCGAGCGGGCGCGGCAATCGTGCCGTTTCGAGCATACGGATCTGATCGGCGTGATGCACGACCACCGCGAGCCGACGCTTGCCGATCTCGTCGAGCTCGCGTTCCTCGAAAAATCCTTCGATGAGCAGGATGCGACGCGTGTAATGCCGGTCGCGCAGCGCGACTGCCGCGTCGAGCTCGACCAGTGCGAGTCCATCGGCGTCCTGCAACGCCGGCAGGACGCGCATCAAACCATGGCCATATGCATTGGCCTTGACGACCGCGAGCACTTCGGCTCCGGGCGCGCTGGCACGGGCGCGCGCCAGATTGGCGGATACCGCACCAAGATTGATCTGCGCGAAAAGCGGACGGGCCATGCGCGGATGCGGGTATTGGCGCGGAGTGATGAGGGCTGCCCGGCCGGCGGACTGGTTCCTGCAGCGGTCCGCCTGGCGGCCGCAACGTCCAGCGCATGAAACCGTGGTATAAAGCGCGGGCCGCGCGGTCAAGCATTATAAACAAACCGACCGCAGGCGCGTGCCCCAGTCGCCGCCAGGAGCGAACGCTGCCTCGTTCCCGGGGGAGCGGCGACCCCCGCAGGATGACATGAAGTCCGGTTTCTACACCATCATGGCGGCGCAGTTCTTCAGCTCGCTCGCCGACAATGCGCTGCTGATCGCTGCGATCGCGCTATTGCGCGAGCTGCACGAACCGGCGTGGATGACGCCGGCGCTCAAGCAGAGCTTCGTGGTGTCGTACGTGCTGCTCGCGCCGCTGGTGGGCGCCCTCGCGGACTCGATGCCCAAGGGCCGCGTGATGCTCATCACCAACGCGATCAAGGTGGTCGGCTGCGCGCTGATGCTCATGGAATCGCATCCGCTGTTCGCGTACGCGGTCGTGGGCCTCGGCGCCGCGGCCTACTCGCCAGCGAAGTACGGCATTCTCACGGAGCTCCTGCCTCCCCAGCAACTGGTGGTGGCCAATGGATGGATCGAAGGCACGACGGTGGGCTCGATCATCCTCGGCACCGCGCTGGGCGGCATCCTCATCAGTCCGCGCATCGCCCAGATGCTGCTCAACATCGACGTGCCGATAGTCGACACCGGCATCGATTCGCCGCCCGAAGCGGCGATTGTCGTGATCATGGCGTTCTACGTGATCGCGGCGATCTTCAACTGGTTCATACCCGACACCGGCGTGGACCATCGCATCCCCAGCAAGAACCCGATGTATCTCATCCGCGAGTTCTCCCACTGCGTCGCGCTCCTGTGGACCGACCGGCTCGGCCAGATCTCGCTTGCGACCACGACGCTGTTCTGGGGCGCCGGCGCCACGCTGCAGTTCATCGTGATCGAATGGGCCTCACGAGCGCTCGGGCTGGACCTGTCCAGGTCGACCTACATGATGGGCGTAGTCGCGATCGGCATCGCACTGGGGGCGGTATTGGCCGCGCGATTCGTAACGCTGCGCGGCGCGGTGAAGGTGCTGCCCATCGGCGCGGCCATGGGCGTGGTGGTGATCAGCATGATCTTCGTGCACTACGTGCCGCTCGCGCTTGTCCTGATGATCGCGATCGGCGCTTGCGCGGGATTCTTCGTGGTGCCGATGAACGCGCTGTTGCAGCACCGCGGCCACGTGCTGATGGGGGCCGGTCACTCGATCGCAGTGCAGAACTTCAACGAAAACATCGGCATCCTGGTGATGGTGGGCCTCTACGCGATCATGGTGCGCGCCGGCTTGTCGGTGATCACCGCGATCATCCTGTTCGGATTGTTCGTCACCGGCGCGATGCTGATCGTCGTATGGCGCTTCCGTGCCAACCAGGCGCGGCACGATTCGCTGCACCTGATCGGGATGGACAGAAAGACGATGGATTAGAGCACCGAGAGCGTAACCCGCGCAGTGCGGATCCCGCCACGTCGCCGACGCAGGGTGCAAAACCTTATCGCTGCGGCGTCATTGCGCGTC
>DATKLH010000276.1:0-3749 GCA_035542515.1 Casimicrobiaceae bacterium | reverse complement strand
GGCCGGTCGGCGCATCGCGCTCACCACCGCGGGCGAATACTTTCTGGTCCACGCGCGGCGTGTACTCGCCAATCTCAAGGACGCCGAGGACACCATTGCGCGACTCAAGGGCGCGCAGACGGGCCGCCTCGCGATCGGCGTGCAGTCGACGGCGAAGTACTTCATGCCGCGCCTGGTGGCCGACTTCATGCGCGAACATCCGGGCGTGGACATGAAGTTCGAGGTCGGCAATCGCCAGACGCTCTCCGAAATGCTCGCGCGCAACGACGTCGACGTTGCGGTGATGGGAACGCCGCCGCGGGAGTTCGATTTCCGCGTCGAGCCGTTCGCCGCGCATCCGCTGGCGGTCATCGCCGCGCCCGACCATCCGCTCGCGTCGTTGCCTCACGTTCCTCCGTCGCTGCTCGAGCGCGAGCCCTTCATCGTCCGCGAGCCGGGTTCCGGAACTCGCGCGGCCATGGAGCGCTATTTCGCCGAGATGCGCATCAAGCCGCCGATGATCATGGAAATGGCGAGCAACGAGACGATCAAGCAATCGGTCATGGCCGGGATGGGCGTGTCGTTCCTCTCGATGCACACCATCGGCCTGGAACTCAAGCACGACCTGCTGAAGACCATCGAGGTCGAGGGTCTGCCGCTGGTGCGTCGCTGGCAGATCGTGCATGTGCGTGCGCGGCTGTTGTCTCCGGTGACCGAAGCGTTCCGCTATCACGTGCTCGAGCACGGCGAGCGACTGCTCGCCCGCATGTTCCCTGCGCTGATCGTGACAGCGCCGGAGCATTGACAGCGCGATTTGCGCTCGCTGAGGCGGGCACGCTGCGGCGAAGCGCGTGGTCAGCGCTTGAGCTTGGTGATGCCGAGCGCGCCCATGATGAACTTCTCGTAGTACGGGTCGGAGCTTCCCCGCTTCATCTTGCGAATGAAGTACTTCTCGAAGGCCACCTTCGCGAAGTGCACCCACTTGCCTTCGCTGAACCAGTTGACGTTGCGCGGCGGGATCTGCGGAAGCGCCACGAAGGCGATGCCGGTGTCGCCGAGGTCGGCCAGGCACACGGCGTTCCAGGTCGCTTTCTGGTCGGGCTCGCGCCCGTCGAGCTCGGCGCGGATGTTGTGCGTGGCGGCGCTCACCATCGATTCGATCATGTAGCCGGTCTTCGGCGCGCCGGTGGGCACCGGGGTGACTTCCACGGGCGGAATGGCGACGCATACGCCGACCGCGTAGATGTTCTGGTACTTGGGGTTGCGCTGGTGCTGGTCGATCAGGATGAAGCCGCGCGGATTGGTGAGTCCCTCGACGCCGGTCACCGCATCCACGCCCTTGAATGCGGGCAACATCATCGAATAGCCGAACGGCAGCGTGTGCTCCTTCTTCGGCTTGCCTTCCTCGTCGTGCTCGACCACGTGCATCTTGCCGGCCTCGACCTTCGCCACTTTCGCGTTGCAGATCCACTTGATATGCCGCTCGCGCAGCGTCGATTCGAGCATCGTCTTGGAGTCGCCCACGCCGCCCAGGCCCAGGTGGCCGATGTAGGGCTCCGCGGTCACGAACGTCATCGGCACCTTGTCGCGGATGCGGCGGCGGCGCAGGTCGGTGTCCATGATGAACGCGAACTCGTAGGCGGGACCGAAGCACGACGCGCCCTGCACGGCGCCCACGACGATCGGCCCGGGACTCGCCACGAAGGCGTCCCACGCGCCGGCGGCCTTGTCGGCGTGATCGACGTGACAGATCGACTGCGTATGGCCCCTCGGACCGAGGCCTTCGACCTCCTCGAAGGCGAGCTTGGGTCCGGTTGCGATGACGAGAAAGTCGTAGTCCAGCATCGTGCCGTCGGCGAGCTCGAGCTGGCTGCGCTCCGCGTGAATGCGCTTCGCGCCGCGCGGATCGAAATCGATGCCCTTGCGCTGCAGGTAGGTCGCAGCGCCGAATTCGATGTCGCGACGCTTGCGCCAGCGTACCGCGACCCAAGGATTCGACGGGACGAAGTGAAAGTTCGGCCCGTTGCCGACCACGGTGATGCGGTCGGCCTTGCGCAGCTGCTGCTTCATCTCGTAGGCCATGGGCATGCCGCCCAGCCCTGCGCCCAGTATGACGACGTGTGCCATCGTGGTGTCCTCCTCCTTGCGTGGTGAAGGCACTCTGGACGTGCAACCGCGCGATCTCTGTGACTTACGTCACTTTCGCGCGCAGGCCCGGTTGCGCGTGATTCGCCCTTGCTTGACGGCTATCAACACCGCAAGCGGCGTGACGCGCAACAATCCACGCGTGCTCTATCTGCTGGAGGTGCACGATGACACCGTTTGCAAAGAAGTTGCTCGCATCAGCGATTGCCGTTGTCGCAACCGCCGGCCTCGCGCTGGCGCAGCCGGGCCCCGGAATGGGATCCGGATACGGCGGCGGCATGATGGGTGGCGGCGGTCCCGGCATGATGTATGGCTACGGCGGCGGCATGATGGGTGGCGGCGGTCCCGGCATGATGTATGGCTACGGCGGCGGAATGATGGGTGAGTACGGCGGAGGAATAGGACCCGGGGCCGGCATGCGGCAAGGGCCCGGCGGATGGCACCACGGTGGACCCGGTGGTTTCCAAGCGCTGGAGTTGACTCCCGATCAGCGCGACAAGATCGACAACATCGTCGAAGAAGCGCAGAAGAAGAACTGGAACACGATGGGCCAGATGCGCTCGGAGATGTTCAAGCTGCACCGCCTGTATCGAAGCGACAAGCTCGACGCGAACGTCATCGACGACCAGCAGAAGAAAATCGACGAGCTGCGGCGACAGATGCTGAGGTCGCGCATCGAAACGCATAACCAGATCGACGCGATCCTGACGCCGGAGCAACGCAAGCGTCATCAGGCCTTCGGGCCCAGGTGGATGCGCGACGACGAGTAGCGTCGCCGACATTGCCGCTACGCAGCGTCCGTGGCGGCAACTCGATTGCGTTGATGGCGTCGTCGCGGCGCTCCCGTCGCGAGGCCCAACCCGACTCCAGGTGTGCCCGCTGCGGGCGTCACACGAACGGCGATGAACGCCGCGCATTCCTGTAGCATTGCGCGCTCGAGTCCTATGCGGCTTCCGCTGCAATGCCCGCTTGGTCCATGTTCCAGTCGCGCATGGTGCGACACGGTGTCGTCATCCTCGCGCTGGGTCTGGTTACGCCCGCCCAGGCGCTCGAGGATGCTCGGCGCGCTCCGTTACTGACCGGTTTCGAGTCGACCACGGTACGCGTCGCGAGCCGCGCTTCACTCGCGCAGCGTTACTTCGTGCAGGGCATGCTGCTCGCCTGGGGCTTCAACAACGCAGAGGCGACTCGCTCGTTTGCTTCTGCCGTCGACGCCGACCCCCGCTGCGCACTGTGCTACTGGGGACTTGCCTGGTCGCTCGGCCCGAACGTCAACGCCGACATGGACCCCGGGGCGATCGCCCGAATTCGCGAAGCCATCGTTCATGCACAGGCGCTCGCGCCACGATCCTCGCCTCGCGATCGCGGATTGATCGACGCCCTGGCCGCGCGGCATCCTGCGTCCGCGGCCAACGCGCTCGACGAAGAAGCGTACGCGCAGTCGATGCGCACACTCGCACGCAGCTATCCCGACGACGCGGACATCGCGACGCTCGCAGCCGAGGCATTGATGGACCTGCATCCATACGACTGGTGGGATCGCGACGGGTCCGCGCGGCCATGGACCCCTGAAATCTCGACCCTGCTTGCGCGCGCGCTAGCGCTACAGCCCGCGCACCCGGGCG
>DATKLH010000275.1:0-5940 GCA_035542515.1 Casimicrobiaceae bacterium | reverse complement strand
AAGCTTATCCTTCGCGGCGAGCGCGGGCGCGCTGCACAGCGCGACGACGGCAAGCGTGGCGAGGAGGGCAGGCAAGCGCTTCATGACGGGTTCTCCTAGTCGGATCGCAGCAGGCTGGGGGAGAGCTTGGACGCAATGACGATCAGCAGCAACGTGAGCAGCATGAGCAGCGTTGACACGGCGTTGACTTCCGGTGTCACGGCGATCTTGATCATCGAGTAGATCTGCAGGGGAAGGGTGACCGTTCCGGCCCCCGCCGTAAAGAAGGTGATGACGAAGTCGTCGATCGACAGCGTGAAGGCCATCAGTGCGCCGGCAATGATGCCCGGCATGATGAGCGGAAGGGTCACATAGCGAAAGGCGCGCCACGGCGATGCGCCGCAGTCGCGCGCGGCTTCGGTGAGGCTCTCGTCCATCCCCGCCAGGCGCGAGCGCACCACGATGGCGACGAAGCCGATGCAAAACGCGATGTGCGCCAATGCCACCGACAGGAGACCGAGCGTGAAGTTCAGCAGCACGAAGAAGATCAGGAGGCTCACGCCCATGAGGATCTCCGGGATCGCGATGGGCGCGAGCACGAGCACCGGCAACAGCCGCTGTCGGTACGAATAGAGCGCCAATCCGGCCATGGTGCCGAGCACGGTGGAGACCAGGCTTGCGGTGAGGCCGATCAGCAGCGAATTGCCGGCGGCGCCCAGCATGTCCTCGTCGGAAAACAGCTTGCGATACCAGTCGAGCGTGAAACCGACCCACTCGGCGTTGAGTCGCGAATCGTTGAACGAATACACCACGACGATCACGAGCGGCACGTAGAGGAATGCGTACGCCGCAAGTGCTGCGGACCATAACCCGATGCGGCGCGTCCTACGCACGAGCCGGAGCTCCAGTGCCGCCGCTGCGACGAGCAACCAGTGCGGCCAATCCGGCCAGCAGCAGGGCCGAGAGGGTGAGCACGATCGACAGTACGCTGCCGAACGGCCAGTCGCGCGTTTCGAGGAACTGCTGCTTGATCAGGTTGCCGATCATGCTGTCTCCGGGCCCGCCGAGGATGTCGGGAATGGCGAAGATCCCCAGCGCCGGTATGAACACCAGCGCCGCCCCGGCATACACGCCTGGCAGCGACAGCGGGAAGGTGATGCGCCAGAAGCGCTGCCATGCGTTGGCGCCGAGATCCTGTGCCGCGTCGAGCAGTGCCTGATCGTGCTTCTCGAGGTTCGCATACAACGGCAGCACCATGAACGGCAAGTGCACGTACACCAGGCACACGAGCACGGCGAAGGAGCTGAACAACAACGGAACCGGTCCGGCCCCGAAGGCGGCGAGGATGCCGTTGACCGCGCGCGCGAGCGCCGCATTGGGTCCGAGGATGATCATCCATGCGTAGACGCGGATCAGGAAGTTGCTCCAGAACGGCAGGATGACCAGCAGCAGCAGCAGATCGCGATAGCGCTTCGGGCTGCGCGCGATCAGGCTCGCGAGCGGGTAGGCAAGCAGCAGGCAGGCAAGCGTGGTGATGACCGCGTACCAGACCGACTTGAGGAAGATCTGCGCATAGATCGGTTCGCTGACAAAGCGCTGATAGCTTTCGATGGTGAGGTTGATCGTCCCGTCCTCGTCGCGCAGCGGCGCGAGGCCGCCGAACTCGCCGGGCACGCGAAACGATGCGAGCACCATGATGAGCGTCGGCGCAGCGAAGAAGATCAGCAGATACAGCAGGGGCGGGCCGCTCACCAGCCACTTGCGCACGCGCTCGACCTGCGCCCGATGCATGCGGCCTACTCCTCGAGGAAATGACCCGCGTCGATGCGCCAGCTCACCTCGACGGCGTCACCGACTTCGAAGAACTTGGCGCGTCCGCTCTGCGAGTTCGCAAGCAGCGCCTCGATGCGCGCGCCCTGCGCCGTGGCGACGCGATACACCGTCACATCGCCCATGTAGAGCAGGTCGGCGACCGTGCCGCGGTAGTGGTTGTCGTCGCTATCGGGTGGAACGTTTGGGGCGATGCGAATCTTCTCGGGACGAAGCGCGAGCGTCCCGTTGCTACCCGGCGCGATGCGACTGTCGACCTTGATCCGCACCGGGCCGAGATCCGGCACGTCGAGCGTAACGATCCCGTTGTCGTTGCTGCTCGCCGGGCCCGAATACAGGTTGCAGTGGCCGATGAAATCGGCGACGAACCTGGTGCGGGGAAAGCCATAGATCTTCGACGGCTCGTCGACCTGCTCGACCCGACCCTTGTTCATCACGGCGATGCGATGCGATAGCGCGAGCGCTTCGGTCTGATCGTGCGTGACATACACGAACGTGATGCCGACTTCCTTCTGCAGGTTGATGAGCTCGATCTGCAGCTCCTCGCGCAGCTTCGCGTCGAGCGCCGCGAGCGGCTCGTCGAGCAGCAGCACCGGTGGATGGGTCACGAGGGCGCGAGCGATCGCAACGCGCTGCTTTTGCCCGCCCGAAAGCTCGTTGGGGTAGCGCTTGTCGAAGCCCAACAGGTGGACGTCCTCGAGTGCCGCCTGGACCTTGGCCGGGATGTCGCGTGGCGCGGTGTGGGCCATCTTCAGCGGAAAGGCGACGTTGCCCTCCACCGTCATATGTGGAAACAGCGCGTAGCTCTGGAAGACCGTTCGTACCGGCCGCGACTCCGGCGGCTGGTCGGCGAGATCCCGTCCGTCGAGAAGGATGCGACCCCCGTCGGGCAGGTCGAATCCGGCGACCATGCGCAAAAGCGTTGTCTTGCCGCAACCCGAAGGTCCAAGGAGGGTGAAGAACTCGCCCGCCTCGATCGCGAGGCTGACGTTGTCGACCGCGGTGAAATCGCCGAAGCGGCGGCTAACACCTTGAATTTCGAGGAGCGCCACTGAGGCGTAGCCTTGTCGTGGGGAGCGCTGGAAAGGCCATGAAAGGCGGTCGGGCGGCCTCGTCGCGTGCGAATCGAACAGCCAACGATTGTAGCGGATTTCGCTTGTCCACCAGCCTTGCGGCCTAGAGCGTCCGGATGACTGCGCGCCTGCGGGTTGCCTGGGTACCTTTGTTCCCTACCCGACCGCCGACCGGCATGGTGTTTGCATCGCAGCGTCGGAAGGGGGCGGAGCCGCGCGTTCGCGCGCGCCTTTGCCGCGCTACGAACTGCCGTCAGGCCAGCATGCCCATGAGCAACAACGACAAGGCCGGTTCGCTACTTGCGACGCTGCGGGCGCAATCCGAAGCTTTGCGCTCCCAGGGCGAATCCGCCCGGCGTCCCTACGAGGAAGCCATTCACCACATCGACGCGCAGCTGTGGCGCGCGTTTCGCTGGCTCGAGGAGGCGTTGCGTCATCTCGAGGTCATTCGCCCGTCGATCGGTCACCACTTCCAGCTCGGCAGTGTCCTGCACGTGGACGAGCCGCAGTTCGAGCGCGGCTTCGTCACTTATCGACGTCGCGCGATCGGCGGACACGAGCTGCTCGAGCACATCCAGGTGTTCTACCAGATCAACGGCAAGCGCCCGATCCTGGTGAAGGTCAATCCGGCCGCCGCCGGTCCGGTCGAGGAACGGCTGCGCGCCGCCGCGATGCCGTTCCAGTATCACACCGAGCAGGACGAGAGCCGCCGTGTACGCCACGGCGTGTTCAGTGTTACACCCACCATCGCAGCGTCGGTGCGCTTCGAGCCCGATTACCGTCGCCAGGTGGTGCAGGTGACCTTGCACAACGTCGACCGCTTCGAGTCAGTGGCGCTCGACTTCTCGCCCGATCGCATCGACGAGGCCGCGCTCGAGGATCTGTTGAAGTTCGTGCTCGGCCAGTCCAACACGTTCCTGCGGCGAGCGCCGCTTGCCGGGATGCAGTCACGCTTCAATGGCGCGCCAATGCCTCCTCCTGCGGCCGCTGCGAAGCCCGGGATGCCAGCCGCGATGGCCGCTGCAAGGGCTGCGGTGCCACCCGGGCCGGCTGCCGCGAGACCCGCGATGCCAGCCCCGGCAGCTGTTGCGAGACCCGGCACGCCGTCCGCACCGGCCGCACCGCGGCCTGCAATCGCGGCACGTCCGGCGACGGTGATGCGCGCACCCGCCGAACGCACGCTCAGCATCCACGACGACGCAACGGTTCCGGACTTCGGACTGCGACGCTAAGTTTCGGTCAGAGGGCGTTGCGCAGCAGAAGCACAATCACCCCTGTCAGTAGCACTGCGACGAGAGCGAGCCAACGGTTGCGCGCACGCTGCGCGGCTGCGAGTTCCCTGATCGCCACCTCCGACGCCGCAGGCGGCGCGGCCAGGCGCTGGTGCAGAAGGCGGGGCAACTCCGGTAGCGCACGCGCGATGTACGGCGCTTCCGCGATCAGTCGCCGCTCGAGCGAGCGCAGGCCGATCTGCTCGCCCATCCAGCGTTCGAGGAACGGCTTTGCGGTGACCCAGAGATCGAGGTCCGGATCGAGCTGACGGCCGAGTCCCTCCACGTTGAGCAGCGTCTTCTGCAGCAGGATGAGCTGCGGCTGGATCTCGATGTTGAAGCGGCGCGAGGCCTGGAACAGCTGCACGAGCACGCGCGCGAAGCTGATGTCCTTGAGCGGTCGGTCGAAGATCGGCTCGAGCACGTAGCGGATCTCCGCTTCGAGCTCGTCGACGCGCGTCTTCTCCGGTACCCAGCCCGATTCGACATGCGCGGTCGCCACGCGGTGATAGTCGCGGCGAAAGAACGCGAGGAAGTTCTGCGCGAGATAGCTCTTGTCGCGCTCCGACAGCGTTCCCATGATGCCGAAGTCCACCGCGATGTACTTGCCGCGGTGGGGCTCGGCGGTGGCCACGAAGATGTTGCCCGGGTGCATGTCGGCGTGGAAAAAACCGTCGCGGAACACCTGCGTGAAAAAGATCTCGACGCCGGCGCGCGACAACTGCTTGAGGTCGATGCCCGCAGCCTGGAGCTCGTCGATGCGACCGATCGGGATGCCCGACATGCGCTCCATGACCAGCACCTCGCTGGCGCACCAGTCCCAGTGCACCTCGGGCACGCACAGCAGGCGCGAGTGCCGGAAGTTGCGCCGCAGCTGCGAGCAGTTCGCCGCTTCGCGCATCAGGTCGAGCTCGTCGCGCACCGTGCGGTCGAACTCGGCGACGACCTCCCGCGGACGCAAGCGTCGTCCATCGCGCCACAACCGTTCGATGAGCATCGCGGCGGTACGCATCAGCGCCAGATCGTGCTCGATCACGCGCCGGATTCCCGGACGCAGGACCTTCACGGCGACCGGCGTGCCGTCGGGCAGCTCGGCGAAGTGCACCTGCGCGACCGACGCGCTCGCGATCGGAGTCAAATCGAACGAGCGGAAGACCTGATCGAGCGGTCGGCCATAGACGCGACGAAGCGTTGCGACGACGTCGTCGGAAGGAAACGGCGGAACGCGGTCCTGCAGCTTGGCGAGCTCGTCGGCGATGTCGGTGGGCAGGATGTCGCGCCGGGTCGACAGCACCTGACCGAACTTGACGAAGAACGGTCCGAGGTCCTGCAGCGCGAGACGCAGTCGCACTGCACGCGGCGACGAGAGATCGCGCCAGAACATCGCCGAGCGCACGAGCGGGCGCAACGGTCGGATGCGCTCGTGTCCCAGCGCGATGTCGTCGAGTCCGTGCTTGAGCGCGACGAACGCGATCCGGATCAACCGCAGGATGCGCATCATGGGAGTAACGGGCGAAAGTTTCGCGATCCGGTACGCGCCTTAAGGAAGGCGGGCGTGAGCGCGGATCGCACGATACTTTGGCCGGGTTTGAAGTCAGCGCGGCGGGCTTGCAGCGGCTCGGCGCCCGCAGCGTGGCAAATACTACGAAAAAGCAGCTTCGGCGGCGTGCAACATTCAGCACGCTGGCGGGGAGCTGCGCAAGCAGCGCGTGCAGTTTAAACGAAACACCGCCGGCACGACCCGCGTGGGGGTCAGGCCGTTGTTGTTGCTACGACGCGGGTCGATG
>DATKLH010000274.1:0-2102 GCA_035542515.1 Casimicrobiaceae bacterium | reverse complement strand
CTCGCAGATCATGCTCGTGGCCGCTTGTCCGCTGCCAGGTCCGATCCCGAGGTTAACAGGCTGGACGATGACGCGCGTTTTCACCTTTGCCGGGCGGAGCTACCAACAGCTCATGGCAGGGCTCGGCGTCCTGTTCGCGACGGTTCTTGCCGCCGCATTCCTGCTGATGCGGCTGACGATGACGTGGTCCCGCCACGTCTCACGGATCGAGACGGCACTCCAAGGTCACGATATCGCCGAGCTGCCGACATTGCCCACCACCGGCGAACGCGAACTCGACCGCATAGTGACGGCGCTGAACGAAGCGGGGCGTCGGCTCGCCAGTGCACGGCAACGAGCCGAACAACTGGCCCGTCAAGTAGCGACGGCGGAACGACTGGCCGCGATAGGCCGCGTGACCGCTGGTGTCGCGCACGAGATTCGCAACCCCATCGCCGCCATGCGGCTCAAGGCCGAGAACGCGATCGCCGGAGATCCGGAACGAGAGAGCCCAGCGCTATCCATGATCCTGGGACAGATCGAACGGCTCGACGCGCTGCTCCGCCGACTCTTGAACGTGACGGAACGTGATAAGCCGCGCCGCGAAGGCGTGGAGCTTGGTCCTTTTCTCGACTCGTGCATCGCCGCCCATGCGGAGCTCGCTGGCGAGCGGCGGATCACGCTCGAACGCCAGGCTGACGGAAAGTCGGTCCGGTTCGATCCCGACCAGATGCGGCGTGCGCTCGACAACCTGGTCCTCAATGCCATCCAGGCTGCACCGGCGGGCAGCCGCATCATGGTCGCGGCGCGGCGCCAGGCCGACAACCTCGTTCTCACGGTTCATGATGAGGGCGACGGACCACCCGCTGTTGTCCGCGATCATCTGTTCGAGCCGTTCGTCACCGGCCGCCCCGATGGGACGGGGCTCGGTCTGTCGATCGTACGCGAAGTGGCGGCCGCCCACGGTGGAACCGCGCGCCTCGCCAGTTCGGAAGCGGGAACCACCTTCGAGGTCGTGGTGCCATGGCAGCCATCTTGATCGTCGATGATGACGCGGCGATGCGCGACGCCCTGACGGAAGCCCTGCGCGACCTCGGTTATGACGCGGCAGTGGCCGTCTCCGGTCAAGCTGCCCTCGACGCACTTGATCGTGAAGCTGTGAGCGCGGTGCTCCTCGATCTCCGGATGCCAGGCATGGACGGCCTTGAGGTACTGCGGCGCATCCGTGCGCGGCCGCACCCGCCGCCGGTAACGGTCTTGACCGCGCATGCGACAGCGGCGAACACGATCGAGGCGATGCGGCTCGGTGCCTTCGATCATTTGACCAAGCCGATCGGCCGCGAGCAACTTGCGCGCGTGCTGAACAGCATGCTCGCGAGCATCGTGGAGACCCACCCGTCTCCGCCGGAACCCGAGCAGGACGGCGGGCTGATCGGATCGAGCGAGGTCATGCGAACGGTCCAGAAGACGATAGGTATGCTGGCCGACAGCGACGCGACAGTACTCATCACGGGGGAAACCGGAACAGGCAAAGAGTTGGTCGCGCGTGCCATTCACAGCCACGGCTATCGCGGCGGCAAGCCGTTCATCGCCGTCAATTGCGCCGCCATCCCAACCGAGATCATAGAAAGCGAGCTGTTCGGACATGTCCGCGGCGCGTTCACGGGCGCCGTCAGCGACCGGGCGGGCGCGTTCCAGCAGGCAGAGCACGGCACGTTGTTCCTCGACGAGATCGGCGACATGGAGGTCGCAATGCAAGCGAAGATCCTGCGCGCGCTCGAGGAGCGAGTGGTGACGCCGGTTGGCGGGCAGTCAATTCCGGTCGATGTCCGTGTGATCGCGGCGACGCATCACGACTTGACCCAGCGCGTTCGTGACGGCCTCTTCCGCGAGGACCTGTTTTACCGGCTGCATGTTGTGCCGATACACCTGCCAGCCTTGCGCGACCGCATCGCCGACATCGTTCCGCTGGCGGAGCACTTTCTTCGCGCCAGCAGCAAGCGGCTTTCCGCCGACGCCGCAGCCCGGCTGATCCGCTACGCTTGGCCCGGGAACGTCCGCGAACTGAAAAACGCGATGGAGCGCGCCGCGGTCCTCGTGCGGGGTGAGATCGTCAACGCGGC
>DATKLH010000273.1:0-10891 GCA_035542515.1 Casimicrobiaceae bacterium | reverse complement strand
AAAGTCGCTAGGTCCCGGCATTCGCCGGGACGACGGAGCCATCAAGCTGGGACGACGCAGCCCGTCAGTGCAGGATCGAGACAGGACGTTTGGTCCAGCCGCCACGCGTAAAGAAGTCGCTGGGTCCCGGCGTTCGCCCGGACGACGGAGCCATCACGTGAGCGAGCAGGATGGCGTAGGACGTTTGGTCTATGTGCCTCGCCGAAGAACTCGCTAGGTCCCGGCATTCGCCGGGACGACGGAGCCATCACGCGAGCGCGCAGGATGGTCATAGGGCGTTTGGTCTAGCCAGCACACGCGTAAAAAGTCGCTCCGGTCGCGGCGATTGCCGGACAACGGATCGTGAGTCCGATAACCGCGGCGATCGCTATCGATCGATCGCGCCAATCACCGCGCCGTCACGCCGCCTGGCGCTTCACCTCGCGCGGGCGACGACCCGCCAGCAGCATCCAGGTCTCGGCGACCGTGTCCGGATTGAGCGAGATGCTCTCGATCTGCTGTTCCACCAGCCATTGAGCGAGGTCGGGATGATCCGACGGGCCCTGGCCGCAAATGCCGCAGTACTTGCCGAGCTTGCGGCAGGCTGCAATGGCCATCGACAGCATCGCCTTCACCGCATCATCGCGCTCGTCGAAGGTCGCCGCGATCGGTCCGCCCGAATCGCGATCCACGCCCAGCGTAAGCTGCGTCATGTCGTTGGAGCCGATCGAGAAGCCGTCGAAGTGCTCGAGGAAGCGCTCCGCCAGGAGGGCATTGCTCGGGATCTCGCACATCATGATCACGCGCAAGCCGTTGGTTCCGCGCTCGAGACCGTTACGGGCCAGAAGGTCGATGACCTTCTCGGCTTCGCCAACCGTGCGCACGAACGGCACCATGATCTCGACATTGGTGAAGCCCATATCGTCGCGCACGCGCTTGAGCGCCTGGCATTCGAGCGTAAAGCAATCGTAGAACTCCGGCGCGATGTACCGCGACGCGCCGCGGAAGCCCAGCATCGGATTCTCCTCGTGCGGCTCGTAGCGGTCGCCGCCGAGCAGGTTGCTGTACTCGTTGGACTTGAAGTCCGACATGCGGACAATGACCTTCTTGGGATGGAACGCGGCGGCAATCGTCGCGACGCCCTCCGCGATCTTGCTGATGTAGAACTCGGTCGGGTTCGCGTAGCCCGCGATGCGTTGGTCGATTTCGCGCTTGAGGTCAGGCGGCTGCCGATCGAGCTCGCGCAACGCTTTGGGATGGATGCCGACGTTCTTCGCGATGATGAACTCGAGGCGCGCAAGCCCCACGCCTTCGTTGGGCAATCGACGAAACTCGAAGGCGAGCTCGGGATTGCCGACGTTCATCATGATCTTGGTGGGACACGGCGGCATCGCATCGAGCGCGAGCTCGACGGTCTCGATCTCGAGCAAGCCGGCGTACACATGACCGGTATCGCCCTCGGCGCACGACACGGTCACTTCGCTCCCGTCCTTCAGCACGCGCGTCGCATCACCGCAACCGACCACGGCTGGGATGCCGAGCTCGCGCGCGATGATCGCGGCATGGCAGGTGCGGCCGCCGCGATTGGTCACGATCGCCCCGGCGCGTTTCATCACCGGCTCCCAATCGGGGTCGGTCATCTCGGTGACCAGGATGTCGCCCTTCAGCACGCTATCCATCTCCGCGGCCGAGCGCACGAGGCGCACGCGTCCCTGTCCGATCTTCTGGCCGATCGCGCGACCGCTCGCAAGCACTTCGGAGCGGGACTTGAGCCGGAATCGCCGCGTCCGCTCGGCCGATTCGCGCGACTTCACCGTCTCCGGTCGGGCCTGGAGGATGTAGAGCTTGCCGTCCACGCCGTCGCGCGCCCACTCGATATCCATCGGGCGTTGATAGTGCTGCTCGATCGCGACCGCCATGCGTGCGAGCTCTTCGGCTTCCCCATCGGTGATCGAGAAGCGCACGCGCGCAGCCGGCTCGACATCTTCGACAAGCGTCGACTTGCCGGCGACCTGCGCGCTGCCGAACACCATGCGTTGCGCCTTGGAGCCTACGGTCTTGCGCAGGATCGCGGGGCGACCGGCCGAGAGATTGGGCTTGTAGACGTAGAACTCGTCGGGGTTCACCGAGCCCTGCACGACGGTTTCGCCGAGTCCGTACGCGGCGGTGATGAACACCACCTGATCGAAGCCCGACTCGGTGTCGAGCGTGAACATGACGCCCGCTGCGCCGCGATCGCTGCGCACCATCTGCTGGACACCCGCGGAGAGCGCAATCTCGGCATGGGTGAAGCCTTGGTGGACGCGGTAGGCAATCGCGCGATCGTTGTAGAGCGATGCGAATACTTCCTTTATCGCATGAAGAACGGCGTCCAGTCCTTTGATATTAAGGAATGTTTCCTGTTGCCCCGCAAACGAGGCCTCAGGCAGGTCCTCGGCGGTCGCCGAAGAGCGGACCGCAAACGACGCATCGCGAGTGGACGCCACCAGCGCCTCGTAGGCAGCGCGAACCTCGGCGACAAGGCCCTCCGGCAATGGCGCGGCCACAACCCACCCGCGGATCTCGGTCCCTGCGCGCGCGAGCTCCTTGACATCCTCGACGTCGAGAGACGCCAGGCGATCGGCGATGCGGTCAGCCAATCCATCGTGCCCGAGGAATTCGCGAAACGCCTGCGCAGTCGTCGCGAAGCCACCCGGGACTCGGATGCCGGCCTCCTTGAGCTGGCCGATCATCTCCCCCAGGGATGCGTTCTTGCCGCCGACCCGATCGACATCGGACATCCGCAGGCGATCGAAAGGAATGACGCGGTCGGCGTCGGTGCTCATGTACGGTCCTTTGCTGGGGATATGGTGCGCTGCGGAATCGAGCGCCAGACCGCTATTTTAACCCCGGCGGCGGCACCGGCCGATCCGAACGCCGGAACGAAAATCGGCGCTGCCTTGCGAAGGTCAGCGCCGATCGGACCTGCGGGAACTGACAGATTTAGCGCGCCGGTTCACTCTCCGGGGGCGGCAAGGGCGCTTCGGCTTCCTCGACGCCGGCGGTTGTCGTCGGGCCCGAAGTGTCCGCGGCCAGGTCGACCGGCCCACCAGCGCGAGCGCGACCCTTCGCGGCGCGACGCAGGCTGCGGTACAGGTCCGGGTGAGACTCCTTGAGATAGCTGATGATCTCGAAGTCGACACGCTTGACCTGCGACAGGTCGATCTGCTCGACGTGCACCAGTCGCAGCAGCTCCTTGACCGGACGCGGCATCTCGCGTCCGCTTTCGTAGCGCGAGCCACCGCTCTGGGTCACGCCGATCTGGGTCCAGAACTGCTCCTGGTTCATGCCCAGCCGACGACGGATTTCGCGCGGATTCAGTACGCGATCGAGAAGTTTCACGGATGCTCCAATAGGCAATGCTTCGATGCGGCGTGCGCCGCTATCCCATTGGCATAATTCTGCGCAGACCCAACGGTTTACGCAAGGGCGACCGACAAGCGGGGGCCATCAGGGCGCGGTCGAGTGTTGGACCGCCGCCACGCTTTTCGCGATTCGCAACGCCTGGTGTTCGAGGCGCGCAGCGGGTATGCCGTCGGGATAATAGACTTTTTGCGCCGACGCAAGTTCGCAGTTCGTGGCGCGAGGTTGCATTCACGCGCCTGAATGTCACCGCCGGCATCGGCTTGCGCACTGTCTTCCAAGATGCGCGGAGTGGGCTGGGGTCGCGGAACGATAGAATCACGCATGCCCATCTTCGATCTGCATGCGCATTCGACCGAGTCGGATGGGATGCTGACTCCGACCCAGCTGGTCGAGCGTGCCGCACAGCGTGGGGTGGACGTTCTTGCGCTGACCGACCACGACACCGTGTCGGGATTGTCCGAGGCCGGTGATGCCGCCCGCCGTCTCGGCGTCGAGCTCGTGGCTGGGTGCGAGATCTCGGTCACGTGGGAATCGCTCACCATTCACGTCGTGGGGCTTCGTATCGATCCCGACAACGTGATGCTGCGTGAGGGCCTCGCCGGGATTCGTGCAGGGCGCGACCAGCGTGCTCGCAAGATCGGCGCTGCACTCGAGCATGCCGGCGTGCCACGCGCGTATGAGGGCGCACGGGCCTACGCAACGCGCGACGACCTGGTGTCGCGCACCCACTTCGCGCGATTTCTCGTGCAATGTGGCGCCGCGCCCGACATCAAGCGCGTGTTCAAGCGCTTCCTCGCGCCGGGCAAGCCGGGCTACGTTCCGCATCCGTGGCCAAGCCTGGTCGACGCCGTGAGCTGGGTACGTGCCGCAGGCGGCCAAGCGGTCCTCGCCCATCCGGGACGCTACCCTGCGACCCGCACACGCATGCGTCGTCTGCTGGGCGATTTTTGCGCTGCCGGAGGCGACGCGCTCGAAGCGTTGTCACCGGCACACACCGCCCGGCAGTATGTCGAGTACGCGACGCTCGCGCGTGTGTTCGACCTCAAGGTCTCGCAAGGCTCGGACTACCATGCGCCGGGCGAAAGCTGGATCGACCTCGGCGGACTGCCGCCGATGCCGGCCGGCGCGGTTGCGGTCTGGCAGCACTGGTAAGACCAATA
Organism: Casimicrobiaceae bacterium; assembly: GCA_035542515.1. Taxonomy (GTDB): domain Bacteria; phylum Pseudomonadota; class Gammaproteobacteria; order Burkholderiales; family Casimicrobiaceae; genus VBCG01. The sequence continues at coordinate 6,347 of DATKLH010000273.1, read as the reverse complement.
CGCGTGCACCCCGCCACGAACGCATCGAGGACGATCATGCCCACCCGTCGGACCGTGTTCTTCATTTCCGATCGCACCGGCATCACCGCCGAGATGCTGGGCAACAGCCTGCTCACCCAGTTCGACGAGTTCCAGTTCCAGCGCGTGACCATTCCCTTTGTCGATACTCCGGAAAAGGTCAGCGAGGCGATCCGCCACGTGAATGCGACCGCCGCCAGCGAAGGCCGGCGGCCCATCGTCGTCAGCTCCATCGTCGACGAGCTGATGAGCGAGCAGATTCGGCGCGAGGTGAACGCACTGACGCTCGATCTGTTCCAGGTGTTCATCCAGCCGCTCGAGCAGGAGCTTGGCGCAAAGAGCTCGCACGCGGCTGGACGCTCGCACGGCATCGCGAACAGTCACGAGTATTTCGCGCGAATGGAGGCGATCAACTTCGCACAGGCGCACGACGACGGCGCGCAGACGCGCGATCTACCCAAGTCGCAGGTCATCCTGACCGGCGTGTCACGGTGCGGCAAGACGCCGACGACGCTGTATCTCGCGCTGCAATTCGGCATTCGCGCGGCGAACTTCCCCCTGACCCCGGATGATTTCAACGATCGCAAGCTGCCGGAGTCGCTCCAGCCGTACCGCGAGCGGCTGTTCGGCTTGACCATCCAGCCCGAGCGGTTGCGCGAGATCCGCGAGGAGCGCCGGCCGGGCAGCCACTACGCAACGCTCGACAACTGTCGTTACGAAGTGCGTGCGGCCGAGCAGTTGATGAGCGAGCTCAACATTCCGATGCTGGACACGACGTCGAAATCGATCGAGGAGATCGCAACGACCATCCTGCATCGGGCGAAGTTGCAGAGGCACGTGTATTAGCGGCGCTGCGTGCGCCGCCGAGGCAAACGGGAAATACGAAAGAAGAGCTACTGCTGCAGTGGATCGCGGAACAAACACGGGAACACGCAGCGGGTTAGGTGCCATTCCCTTTCGTCTTTTCGTCTTTTCGTCTTTTCGTCTTCTCGTCTTTGTCTTCCCTATTTTCTGTTTCCCGATTCAAAATCCATAACACCTCCTCGCATTCTCCCCCAGCACTCCCGCTCGCGCCGCATCATCGAGTTCCTTGAGCAACGCAATCGTCGCGGCGCGCCAGCGCTTGTAGCCTCCGCCCAGTTCGACCACCGGCCAGTCGCTGCCCCACATCAACCGCTCGGCACCGAAGCAGTCGATGAGATGCGCGACATACGGGCGCAGCGTATCGATGGTCCATGACGGGCCAGCCTCGGTCGCCAGTCCCGACAATTTGCATCGCACGCGCGGATGAGCAGCCACCGCGCGCATTCGATCGGCCCACGGCTGCCACGCCGCACCGGCGATATCGGGCTTCGCGCCGTGGTCGACGATGACGGTCAGATCCGGGCGACGTTCGAGTGTCTTCAGCAGCGCCGGCAGATGCTCGGGACGCACCAGCGCCTCGAGGCGCAGGCCCAATCTCGGAAACGCTTCCAGCGCGGCCTGCACTGAGGGTTGCAGCAGCCAGTCCTCGGGATGATCCTGCAGCATCGGCCGGATCGCCTTCAGAAGCGGCTCGCGCCGCAACCGCGCGAGCTGAGGCACGGCATCGGCCGACGCGAGGTCGACCCAACCGACGATGGCACGCACGAAGTTCGCACTGTGCTTCGCGACATCGAGCAGGTAGTGCGTCTCGGCGAGCGTTGGCGCCGCTTGAACGAGCACGCTCGCATCCACGTTCGCCCACCGCGCGAGCGGCATGTGATCGGCGAGCGAGAAGTCGCGGTAGATCGGCTCCAGGTTCGGCGTGAGCCACCCGTAGTCGCCGCGCGCGAGCGACCACACGTGATGGTGCGCGTCGACCTGCATGCTCTTCTCCCTGCGGAACCGGATCGCTTTCCTGTTGGCTGTGTGCAAGCCGCGAGGGCTGCGACGTCCTGCCTTGCGCTGCGTCTCGTGCCTGCTTGCGCTGATGCTAACATGGGGATTCGACATGGCCGCGCCACGGGCTCGCGGCTTGCACAACGTGCCCTCTCTCCAAGACTCCGCCGCTCCCGTTCGCGGCTTGTGGTGCGCGACGCTTACTCCGATCGACCGTGCGGGTCGCTTCGATGCTCCGCGTCTGGTCGAGCACCTGCACTTCATGTTCGAGCAAGGCGTCCAGGGCGTCGCGTTGTTCGGGACGACCGGCGAAGGTCCGTCGTTCTCGCTCGCCGAACGGATGGCGGGACTGGATGCGACGCTCGCGCGTGGCATTCCGGCCGATCGCCTGGTCGCCGCGACGGGTTGTGCGGCGTGGACCGATACGGTCGAGCTGACGCGTCATGCTGCCAACGCCGGCGTGCGCCGCGTGCTGGTACTGCCGCCGTTCTTCTTCAAGGAGCTTTACGACGATTGGGTCTACGCGTGCTATGCGGAGCTCATCGAAGCGGTCGCGCACGTGAACATACAGGTGTATCTCTATCACGTGCCGGAGCTCACGGGCGTTCCGCTCGCAGTCGACACGGTTGCACGGCTCGCCCAGGCGTATCCACGCAACGTCGCAGGCATCAAGGACAGCGCGAGCGATTGGAGCTATACGGAGCAATTGCTTGCAGCGGTGCCCGCCCTTGCCGTGCTCGTGGGGCACGAGCCGCATCTTCCGCGACTGATCAAGGCAGGAGGTGCGGGGACGATCTGCGGCGTTGCCAATGTCGCTCCGCGCCTGGTCGCGCCATTGCTGCGCGCCGATGCAACCGCCGATGACCAGGAGCGCATCGAGCGGTTCATCGCGACGCTCTTCCGCTTTCCGTTCCTCGCCGCGTTCAAGGCGATGAAAGCGGCGCAGGTACGCGATGCCGCATGGTGCGCGGTGCGCCGTCCTCTTGCCGCGTTGTCTCGCGACGAGCAGAAGCTGCTCGTCGCCGCGATGACCGAAGCGGGTTTCGCAACCCTGGTGCACGCGTTGCGCTGACCGCTCGCCCCGTGCAGCAGCGCTTCAAGAGCTCGACGGCAATGCCGCCGGTGCCGAAGGCCCGTGCGCGGGACCGCTCCCTTGTGCAGTCGCAGGCACCCACGCGTCGATTCGCCGGCGCGAAGCGATACAAGCGCTCGCGGACGCCGTAGAATCCAAGCTCCTTACTTCCTTCGATGATCGCCCGCCATGCTGCGCAAGCACCTCAAACATCTGCTCGTGTCGTTGCTCGTCCCACTCGCCGCTGCGCTCGCCTCGACCTCCGCGCGCGCAACCGATTACACCGACCTCTGGTACACGGCCAGCGAATCGGGCCAGGGCTACAACGTCGTACAGTCCGACAACTTCCTGTTCATCACCTTCTTCATCTACGGGCCGGACAAGCAACCGACCTGGGTAAGCGCGCAGCTCACGCTGGACAACACCGGCAACTACAACGGTGGCCTTTACAAGACGCAGGGCACCTACTACGCGCTGCCGTGGAACAACGCCGACCATCCGCCTGCGCAGCAGGTCGGCACCGCGAGCTTCCAGCCAAGCACCGCGAACGCGTACCAGGCGACGCTCGTCTACACGGTCAACGGCGTGGGCACCATCGTGAAGCCGATCGAGCGCCAGAACCTGACGGACATCACGGTCGCGGGCAGCTACGTAGGCGGACAGTCGGGCGCTTATTCCCAGTGCAACAGCAGCGCCAACAACGGCAGCTACATCGACACGTTCAGCCTGCTGGGCATTACGCAAACCACCGCGAACGTCGCGACGCTGACCTTCAGCTACGACAGCGGCGCCAACTGCACGCTATCCGGACCGCTGGAGCAGCACGGCACGCTGTACCGGATCGCGAACGCGTCGTACGCATGCACCGGGAGCATCGTGCTCAACGCCAACGCGGTGGTGTTCGAGTTCAAGGCGACTTCTCTGGGCATCGAGGGCCGCTTCTCCGCTCCGCTTTCGGGCGGTTGTCGCGAGGACGCGCAGTTCTCCGGCGTGCTGCGCTAAGCGGCTGGGTCGGACTTGCGAGCCTGCCGCTGTCGCACGCTCTCGAAGAGCATGACGGCAGCGGCGGCCGCCGCGTTGAGCGACTCCATGCCGCCTGGCATGGGAATCGTCGCGCGCGTGTCCGCGCACGCGAGCAGCGCATCGGATAATCCGCCGCCTTCGTTGCCGACGACGACGGCGATGGGCCCGTCGAGCCGGCAGTCGTAGACCGATCGCCCGCTCGCAACGACGCTGGCAACGATGCGGCCCCCGCGTTGCCGGAACGATCGCGCCCACTCCCGCAGATCGACGTTTTCCACGATGGTGGTGAGGAAATGCGCGCCCTGTGCCGCGCGCAGCGTCTTGGGTGCCCAAGCGAAAGCGCATCCGCGCGAGAGGAGAACCTGGTCGACACCTGCAGCGGCCGCGCTGCGCAACATCGATCCGACGTTGCCGGGATCCTGCACATCCTCGAGCAACAGGTGAAATGCCGCCGGTTCAGGAACCGTTGGTTGCGGCGTCGCGATGACGGCGAGAATACCGACGTCGGCGGGCAATGCAGCCAGTTCGGCGAACAAGCGCCGCGGGACCACGAGCACCTGCTGTTCATGGACGCGCGAAAGGATCGCACGCACACCTGCGCGCTCCAGCGCGTCGTCGCTGACTGCAACCGTATCCGGCCGTCCACCGCGATCCAGATAAACGCCGACGATGTGCTCGCCTTCGAGAACGCAGCGGCCCGATTTACGCCGGTCGCGCGCCGATGCGAGCAGGCCGGCGAGCTCTTTCAGCCGTGGGTTCTGGCGCGAAGTGACCCGGGGCATCGGGTCGACAAGTAACGCGCGCTACTTTGCCGGACCCGCTGGCGCGGGCTTGGCCTGCGGGCGGGAGCCGCCCTGTTGAAGCTGGAAGAAGACTTCGTCCTGCTTCATCATCCCCAGCTCGCCGCGCGCGCGCTCTTCGATCGCCTCGTAGCCGGTCTTCAAATCGCGCACGTCGGCATCGAGCGCGTCGTTGCGTGCCTTGAGCTTCGCGTTGTCGTCCTTCTGGCTCGCGAGCTGGCGATCGTACTCGCGCACCTGCAGCCAGCCGCCCTTGCCCAGCCACATGGGATATTGCAGGGCCAGCAGCAGCGCAAGGAAGACCAGTGCGAGCCAGCGCATGGTTGGGTTCAGCGCAGGTTGAAGAAGGCGCCGCGGCCCGGGTAGCTCGCGGCGTCACCGAGGTCTTCCTCGATGCGCAGCAGCTGGTTGTACTTCGCCATGCGATCGGACCGCGACAGCGAGCCGGTCTTGATCTGGCCGGCGTTGGTACCCACGGCGATGTCGGCGATGATCGAGTCCTCGGTCTCTCCGGAGCGATGCGAGATGACCGCCGTGTAGCCGGCTCGGTTGGCCATGGTGATGGCCGCGAAGGTTTCCGATAGCGTGCCGATCTGGTTGATCTTGATGAGCACGGAATTGGCGATGCCGCGCCGGATGCCCTGCGCGATGATCTTGGTGTTGGTGACGAAGATATCGTCGGCGACGAGCTGCACGTCCTTGCCCAGGCGATCGGTCAGGTACTTCCATCCGTCCCAGTCGTTCTCGGCCATCCCGTCCTCGATGCTGATGATCGGGTAGCGATCGCACCATTTGGCGAGGATGTCGGCAAACTCCTGGGAATTGAGCGCACGGTTCTCGGCCTCGAGCCGGTAGGTGCCGTCGGAGTAGAACTCGCTCGCGGCGCAATCGAGCGCGACGCAGATGTCCGTACCGGCGGTATACCCGGCTTTCTCGATGGCCTCGACCAGCAGCTCCAGCGCCGCCTCGTTGCTCGCAAGGTTAGGCGCGAACCCGCCTTCGTCCCCGACGGTGGTCGGCATGCCGCGCTCGTCGATGAGCTTCTTCAGCGTGTGGAACACTTCCGCGCCATAGCGCAGCGCTTCGCGGAAGGTCGGTGCGCCGATCGGCACGAGCATGAACTCCTGCAGATCGATCTTGTTGTTCGCATGCGCGCCGCCATTGATCACGTTCATGAGCGGCACCGGCAATTGCATCTCGCCCGCCCCGCCGAGATAGCGATACAGCGGCAGCGACGATTCTTCCGCCGCCGCCTTGGCGACCGCGCACGAGACGGCGAGGATCGCATTCGCGCCCAGGCGCGCTTTATTCTCGGTACCGTCGAGCTGGATCAGCGTGCGGTCGATGAGGCCCTGCTCGGTGGCGTCCAGACCGAGGATCGCTTCGCAGATCTCGGTGTTCACGTTCTCGACGGCCTTGGTGACGCCCTTGCCGAGGTAACGCGCTGCATCGCCGTCGCGCAGTTCGATCGCTTCCTTCGAGCCGGTCGACGCACCTGAAGGGACCGCTGCACGGCCCGACACGCCGCTTTCCAGCACGACGTCGGCTTCGACGGTGGGGTTGCCGCGCGAGTC
>DATKLH010000272.1:0-18854 GCA_035542515.1 Casimicrobiaceae bacterium | reverse complement strand
CACCGAGTACTACCACGCCGGCTTCGATCACTACTTCATGACTGCCGATCCGGCGGAGAAGGCCGCACTCGACAACGGCACGTTTGCCGGCTGGCAACGCACCGGCAATGGGTTCGCAGCGTATCGTGCGGGGTCCGGCGCGGCGGGCACATCACCGGTGTGCCGTTTCTATGGACGACCCGAAGCGGGACTCGACTCGCATTTTTATTCGGCACTGCCCGCCGAGTGTGTTGCAGTGGCGGAACGATTCGGCCAGGCGTGGGTCCTGGAAAGTGCCGACGTGTTCGAGGTGGAGATACCGGACTCCATCACGGGCTTGTGCAGCGACTCGACGGTACCTCTCTACCGCGCGTACGACAATCGCCGCGACGCGAACCATCGCTACTCGGTGACGGCGCAGTTGCAGAAGACCATGCAGACCAGCGGCTGGATTCCCGAAGGCGGCACCTCGGCAGGCATCGCGATGTGCGTGCCGGCCGTGCTGCATCCTTGAATCGCCATACCAACGCGTGATCCCATGAGCGCCAAACCTCCAATCAAACGTCACCTCCGCTCCACCGAATGGTTCGGCCGCCACGATCGCGATGGGCTCGTGCATCGCTCGTGGATGAAGAACCAGGGCATTCCGCACGACCAGTTCGACGGCCGTCCGGTGATCGGCATCTGCAATACCTGGTCGGAAGCGACGCCCTGCAACGCGCATTTCCGCGATCTTGCGGAGCACGTGCGACGCGGGGTGCTCGATGCAGGCGGCTTCCCAATCGAGTTCCCGGTGATGAGCCTGGGCGAGACGTTGATGCGTCCCACCACGATGCTGTTCCGCAACCAGGCGGCGATGGATGTCGAGGAGTCGATACGCGCGAATCCCTTCGACGGCATCGTGCTGCTGATGGGTTGCGACAAGACGACGCCGTCGCTGCTGATGGGCGCCGCATCGTGCAACTTGCCCACCATCGGCGTATCGGGCGGCCCGATGCTCAACGGCAAGTTCCGCGGCCAGGATATCGGCTCGGGCACGCACGTGTGGAAGTTCACCGAGATGCTCAAGACCGGGGAGATGAGCGAAGCGGACATGATCGACGCCGAGGCGTGCATGTCGCGTTCCGCCGGGCACTGCATGACCATGGGCACCGCGTCGACCATGGCGTCGATGGTCGAGGCGCTCGGCATGGGTTTGCCTGCCAATGCGGCGATTCCCGCGGTCGATTCGCGCCGCAAGGTGCTCGCGCGCATGGCGGGGCGGCGCATCGTCGGGATGGTGGCCGAGGACCTCACCATGTCGAAGATCCTCACCCGCGATGCGTTCGAGAACGCGATCCTGGTCAACGGCGCGATCGGTGGCTCGACCAACGCCGTGGTGCATTTGTTGGCGATAGCCGGACGCATCGGCGTGAGGTTGACCCTCAACGATTGGGATCGCCTGGGTCGCGAGATGCCGTGCCTGGTGAACCTGATGCCGTCCGGCGAGTATCTGATGGAAGATTTCTATTACGCCGGCGGCTTGCCGGTGGTGATCAAGGAAATTGGCGCGTATCTCCACAAGGATGCGCTGACCGCCAACGGCCGCACGCTGTGGGACAACGTCAAGGACGCCGTCAACTACAACGAGAAAGTCATCACGCCGCTCGCGCGGCCGTTCAAGCCGCAGGGCGGCATCGCGGTGCTGCGCGGCAATCTTGCACCCGATGGCGCAGTGCTGAAGCCCTCGGCCGCCACGCCGTCGCTCATGAAGCACACCGGACGCGCGGTCGTGTTCGAGAACATCGACGATCTCAATGCGCGCATCGACGATCCGGGCCTCGATGTCAAGCCTGCGGACGTCCTGGTGCTCAAGAACTGCGGTCCCAAGGGTTACCCGGGCTTTCCGGAGGTCGGCAACTTTGCGCTGCCCGCGAAGATCCTCAAGCAAGGCGTGACCGACATGGTTCGCATTTCCGATGCGCGCATGTCGGGCACTGCTTACGGCACGGTACTGCTGCACACCGCACCGGAGGCCGCGGCGGGAGGTCCGTTGGCGCTGGTGCGCAACGGCGACATCATCGAAGTGGATGTGGATAGACGGCGCGTGTGGTTGCAGGTTTCCGACGAAGAGCTCGCACGGCGCCGCGCGCAGTGGCAAGCGCCGCCCCCACACGCGACGCGCGGCTGGGTGAAGCTGTATTGCGATACCGTGCAGCAGGCCGACAAAGGCGTCGATCTCGACTTCCTGGTGGGCGCATCGGGAGCGCCGGTGGGCAAGGAGAGCCACTGAATCGATCGAGCCAGGGTTGCGCGACGCGTGGACGGTAGCGTCGGGTCGAACGCTGGTGGTCGCTGCGACGCGCGAGTGGTTAGACACGGTGCATGCGACCCATGATCGAGCATCCTCCTGCGAGCCTGTGGACCATCGGCCATTCCACGCTGGCTATCGAAGCGTTCATCGCGCATCTGCAGAGACACGAGATTGCGACCCTTGCCGATGTCCGCCGCTATCCCGGGTCGCGACGCTATCCGCATTTCAATCCCGACGCGCTCGCCGAGGCGCTGCGCGCCAGCGCCATCGAATACGTGTCCATGTCCGAGTTGGGCGGGCGACGCAAGGCGCGCGCCGACTCGCCCAATGTCAACTGGCGCAACGAGGCGTTCCGCGGCTACGCCGACTACATGCAGACCGCGGAATTCGCGCGCGCCCTGCAGCGCCTCGCGGCCATGGCGAGGGCAGGTCGAACGGCGATCATGTGCGCTGAAGCGCTCTGGTGGCGCTGCCATCGGTCGCTGATCGCCGATGCCTTCAAGGCGGCGGGAACGCGCGTGTGGAATATCGAGTCCGACGGACGGGCGACCGAGCATCCGTACACGTCTGCGGCGCAGATCGTGAAGGGCGAGCTGACGTATGGAAGCGCGCAGGACCTGTTCGGTGCGTCGGGCTGATCGGTAGTTGCCGCGACGATGAAGTGTCGCGGTTCTAACGGCTCGCTCTTTACCGCGCCTTGCTGTACCAGCCGTCGAACACGACCTTCCAGCTCTTGCCGTCGTCCTCGGACGCCTCCCATAGCTGACGAACGCGGCCGTCGGGCTGCGGCGTCCACGTGATGCGCTGCAGATCCGTGCCGGTCGCCTCGGCGCGCTGCGTCGCCCCGCTCAACGTCATTCGACCGTCGGCGAAGCTGCCCTCGAGCAGGAGCAGGTTGCCACCGTTGTCGACCCAGGTCTGGTGCCAACGCTTGCGCGACGCGTCGTAGGTGTTGAGGCTGGTCCCGGTCGATCCGCCATTGCCGGTCCACTGCTCCTGTAACGCGCAGCCGTTGTGGATGGCGGTGATGCGATTGCGCCCCACCGGTTTCCCCGTCGGGCCGGCAACCTGCCAGTCGCCCAGCCAGAAGTCGAACTGACGATATTCAGGCGAGGTGCATGACGGCGAGTCCGCGGCATCGGTCCCGCTCGACAACGCACTACCGGCTGCAACCACTGCAACGCATAGTGAAACGGCGATCGAACGCGACATCGACATCTCCTGCAACGACGCGATGCGCGATGGTGCCGTCGCTGTCATGCAATCGCAACAAGAAGTGGGCGAGCGGGCAGCCCTTGCGCAGCGCCGTCGCGACAAGCGGCCACGTGCGACAATGGCGAATCTGCCCGATTCAGCCCTCGCTTGCCGCGCCTCTCCCCATGACCCACCGCGATCCTAACCTCATCGACGACACTCGCGTCCGCGAGATCAAGGAGCTCGCGCCGCCTGCGCACCTGCTGCGTGAATTCCCGGCGTCCCCGGAAGTGGCCGCGCTCGCTTTCGAAACGCGGTCCGCGATTCACCGCGTGCTCGCCGGCGACGACGATCGCCTTGTCGTGGTGGTGGGGCCGTGCTCGATCCACGATCACGATGCCGCGCTCGAGTACGCGTCGAGGCTTGCGAAGGTGCGGCATGCGCTGCGGGGCGATCTGGTCGTGGTCATGCGCGTCTACTTCGAAAAGCCGCGCACCACCGTGGGCTGGAAGGGCTTGATCAACGACCCGCGCCTCGACGACAGCTTCCGCATCAACGAAGGCCTGCGGCTCGCCCGGCGCATCCTGCTCGAGGTCAACGAGCTCGACGTGCCCGCCGGCACCGAGTACCTGGACATGATCACGCCGCAGTACATCGCGGACCTGATCTCCTGGGGCGCGATCGGCGCAAGGACCACCGAAAGCCAGGTCCACCGCCAGCTCGCTTCGGGACTTTCGTGTCCGGTGGGATTCAAGAATGGCACCGACGGCGGCATCGGCATTGCCGTCGATGCCATACGCGCGGCCTCCGCACCTCACCACTTCATGGGCGTGACCAAGGGTGGTCATTCGGCCATCGTGCACACCTCGGGCAACGACGACTGCCATATCATCCTGCGCGGCGGCAAGACGCCGAACTACGACGCCGCGAGCGTAGCTGAAACCTGCCAGCAGCTCTCGCGTGCCGGATTGCCCGAGCGTGTGATGATCGATTGCTCGCATGCCAACAGCGCCAAGCAGCACGACCGGCAGGTCGCGGTCGCGCGCGACATCGCGGCGCAATTGAGCGGCGGGGAGCAGCGCATCATCGGCGTGATGATCGAAAGCCATCTCAACCCCGGGCGCCAGAATCTCGTTGCGGGACAACCGTTGGCCTACGGTGTGAGCATTACCGATGCGTGCATAGGGTGGGAGGCGACGGAGTCGGCGTTGCGCGAGCTCGCGGAGGCCGTCCGGCGGCGGCGCGATGTCACGAAGAACAGCGTTCCGGGTTCTGATTGAGGATTACGGAACCGCGTGACAGTTGTTCCAAACTCCGTCGTTCCGGTGGAAGCCGGAACCCAGCGACTCTTGTCACACCCGGCGGCATCGCCAAAAGTCACTGGGTCCCGGCGTACGCCGGGACGACCGATCGAAAGACGTTGGCCCGTCACACGTTGACGTAAAGCTCAATAGTTCCTGGTTGTCGGCCGGCCTGCCGCGCAAGGCATTTGGATGGCGCGAACAGGCGCGCGTGCCTGGCGACATGCTCCGTGTGAAGAAGGCGCGCTTACGACCAGGAACCGATAACGGCTTCAGAATTTTCCGTACTTCAGATACGCCTCCACCGGATCCATCCCGGCGATCAAAGCTTTGCGCATCTCGCTCTCGGTCGCGACGACTTCCTCGGTGCGCGCAATCGCTTCAGGAGCGAGCTCGCGTGGAACGATCACCACGCCGTCACGGTCGCCCAGGAGATAATCGCCGGTTCGAATCGTCACCTCGCCGATGGTGATCGGATCACCGTAGCGGTCGGGCATCCAGCGCTCGACGATATCGGACGGCGTCAGGAACGTGCAGAACACCGGAAAGCCCTGCTCGAGAACCAGGTCGGTGTCACGCGATCCGCCGTCGACGACGTAGCCCAGCACACCCCGCGCCTTGAGCGATTGCGCCGACAGTTCGCCCATCAACGCGATCTCCTGATTGTTCGGCTGGCACACCACGACATGGCCCGACGGTGCGCGCGCGAGCAGCGTGCACCAGCCCAGCAGCGTCTCGTCGCGCGTCCTGGTGCGATCGAGATGTCCGGCGACGGTCCATATCGGACCGGCGAGACGCATCCGCGGATCGATCGCCTTGATCGCGTGGGGCAGGACGCAACGCTGATGTCCCATCGCATGCAGCACGTCGTGGACAGCGCCCGTGTAGCACGCGCGCAGTCGCTCGGCGAGCGTATCGCTCGTGCGCTCTCCAGGAGATGGCTTGCCAAGGTCGTTCATCATGGATGCGGGTGCCTGTGAAAGAGCGGCGAAGCGGCGCGCCAAGTGAAGCGAGCCGCAGGCGATATCGGGAAGATCGGCAAGGTTCGCGACAATGTAACGCGTCCGTTTCTCGTCCGCTTTGTTGCAAGATATTTCCGCGACAGCACGCTCGATCCGTCGCTCATGCTCGGGTGTTCCATCCGCCGATGATCGCTCCGGCGACGAGGAGCCCGATCACGTCGTAGCCGACATTGATCAGCCACAGTGTGACCGGACGCCACTCGAAGCCATAGTTCAGCGCAAGCGCGCCGCCGATCACGACGAGGCCAACGACGAATCCCATCTTCGCGCCCGCGGCTGCGCCGGCAGTATGGGTGCGGCCGATGAACCAGGCGAGCGCATAGCAGAGCACGACAATCGCGACAAACCCGACGATATACGGCAATGGCGAGGGGCCCACCTCGGCGCGCAGCTGGTCCATGCTTTTTCCGATGCCCGCCAGCCACGGTACCGAAAGGATGGTGTACCAGGCCGCCCCGATCGCGAAGTAGACGATCGCTGCAACGACCACGGCAAGATGCTGTCTTGCACTCATGTCCAACCCCTCCCTGGGTCGTTCGATTTTGCGCTTGGCGTCGATGCGTTACCCGTTCGCCCGCGGGCTTGCGCAGCCTGCCAAATCGCCGACACGCTGTAACGATGCGTTGCTAAGGTAGCACTTGAGCCCAATCGCAAACCGGCGACGCGTAACAACGATGAATCACCCCCTGCCTCGTTGGCTCGACGATCCTGCGCCGACGCGGATCTGGATTTCGATGTGCAACTCGCCTTTGGGAGCGCTGCACGTCGCAAGCATCGACGAAGGCGTGTGCGCGCTCGCGTTCGACGATCGGGTCGAAGCGCTCGAGCCGCGCTTGCGACGACGATTCGGCCCCTTCTTCGTCTTCGCACGAGGCGACCCGCATGGCGCGGGCCGGTCGCTCGAGCGCTACTTCGATGGCGAGCTCATCGCGCCTACCGCGGTGAAGCTCGCCGTGTCTCCGACGCCCATGCAGCATCATGTCTGGCGACTGGTCGCGGATATCCAGCCCGGTGCGACCACGACTTACGCGGCGCTGGCGCGGAGACTCGGTTCGCCGGGCGGACAGCGCGCGGTCGGCGTGTGTCTGGCGTCGAACCCGGTTCCGGTTTTGATTCCCTGCCATCGCGTGATCGCGGCGCACGGCGGTCTTGGAAGTCATCCGGGCGGCATGATCGTCAAGCGCCGCCTGCTCGAGCACGAAGGCGTCGCCTTCGCCGATGCGGGAGCCACGGCCCGCGACATCGCCGTGCGCAGTCGCGCGATCGGCGCGGCAAACGACATCGTCGACAGTGTCGAGCTGCTCGACTGGCCGCGCTACGCGGCGCGCTGACCGGTCAGGGCTCCTCGGCGCCTGCGCGACCGAGCCCGAAAGCCTGCTGGATGCGGCCGCGAAAGCTGCGACCGGAGGTGATCTCGGTTCCGTCGTGGAGCACCAGCACGTATTCGCCGTGGAGCTGGGGACGCAGCTCGCGCACCATCCGGATGTTCACGGTATGCGAGCGATGCACGCGCAGGAACGTCGCGGGGTCGAGCCGACCGGTGAGGCGGGTCAGCGTCTCCTTGTGCAGATACGGCCGGTCCGCCCAGATGCGGACGTAGTTGTCCTCGGCCTCCAGTCGCACGATGTCGCTCACCTGCACGATCACGATGCGATTGAGCGAGCGCACCGCGATGCGCGCCAGGTAACCCGAACGCGGATCAACGCTCCCGGGCAGCGGATCGTCGTGTCGCGCAGCCTGGAGGTTGGGTCGAGCCCCCAGCAGGGCGGCGGTTGACGGCAGGTCGTTGGGGCGGCGCATGGTGATCGGTCCTCGTGCGTCCGGCGCGGCCGGGTCACTGGATGCCCCGGCTCCGGCGCGCGGCCGGCGCAATGCATGTATATGCATGTAATTACGCGGAGCAAGGTAGCGCGAATCGCAGCACCGCGCAACTGGCGCTTCCCCGGGCCCGCGAGGCCTTGCAGCGGATTCCCGACTACCGGTAAGCCGTCTGGCGGTCAATGGCGTCGCGACGGAACGCGGTGCATCGCGATGAACCGTCGCCCCGCGGGTGCAAAGCGTCACACCGGCGAATCGGCGACGCGACACGAGCTCGTCGACGCGCGCCGCGTTGCGAACGCGCCGCTGCAAGCGCAATTCCCGTTCGCATGCGCGAGCGAGCGTTCCACCCACGTCGCACGGCGGTTCACAAACATGTCATTGCGAGCGCGAGAAACGGTCCCCTACCCTTCGTTGGTCGCGGACGTGCGACCTGCATCACGCGTTCGCGCCCATTTCAACCGTCGTTCAACGCTTTGTGGGGGATCTCCGATGAACTCAGTCAAGGTGCGTCGCAAGCACCTGCCCGTTGCGTCCGCGGTCGCTGCCGCGGTTGCAGCACTCGGCGCTGCGCATGCTGTAGCGCAGGACATCCGGATCGAGGTGACCGGCTCGAACATCAAGCGCGTGGAAGGCGAAGGACCCAGCGCGATCACAGTCATTACCCGCGACGAAATCGACAAGTCGGGTGCGACGAGTGCGATGGAGCTCATGAACTACATCGCTGCCAACAACAGCGCCGGCAACGTGAATCTCGCCAACCTGTTCGGCGCGACGACCTTCGGCAACCAGACAGCGTCGCTGCGCGGGCTGGGCGGCCAGCGCACGCTGGTATTGGTCAACGGCAAGCGCCTCAACAGCTTCGCCGGCGCGATCCAGGGCGCGGAAGGCGTGAACCTGCAGGCCATCCCGTTCTCGGCCATCGAGCGCGTAGAGGTCCTCAAGGACGGCGCATCCGCGATCTACGGCAGCGACGCCGTTGCTGGCGTGATCAATTTCATCCTTCGTCAGGACTACCGCGGCGCGGAGGTGACCGGCTACTTCGGCGAGCCCACGCGCGATCCGCACGATCACGGCCGCGAATGGAACGTCGCCGGATCGGTCGGATTCGGCGACCTCTCGAAGGACCGTTACAACGCGTTCTTCTCGGCGCGCTACGACCATCAGGATGCGCTCAACACCGTCGATCGCGAGTTTTCCAACACGGCGGTCAACGTGCCGATCGGCCTTGCGAGCATTTCGAGCAACACTTTCCCGGGATTCATCACCACGCGCGGCGTCGCCGGCAGCGCCTTCGGCACCGGGCCGCTGGGCTTTCCGCAAGGGGCACCGCCGGCCGGCTGCGCGGTGGGGAGCTTCGCCACCTACTTCCCCGACCTCGATCCGTCGCGCTGCTACTACGATCCCGAGCACGGGCCCAACGTTCAGCAGATCCCCGACACCAAGCAGACCAACGTCTACGGATCGCTGCGCTTCCAGATCAACGCCGACTGGCAGGCGTACTTGACCGGCTTCTACGGCAAGCAGGAGACGCGCAACGAGATCCAGCCGGTGCCGCTGTCGGACCAGTTCGTCACGCCGCCCAACAATCCGATCTTCGCGACGTTTCCAACCAACTACTTCCACCTTCCGCCGACGAGTGCGTTCTATCCGCATCAACTCGCCGCTTCGGCGGGCATCGACGGTACGCCGCTCAACATCCGATACCGCTCGGTGCTCACCGGCAACCGGATCACCACCGACACCAACGAGGGCTGGCAGACCGACGTCGGCATCAAGGGCACCTGGCGCACCTGGGACGTCGACCTCGACTTCGCGTACAACAAGGGCAACACCGACGAGAAGCTGAACGGCGGATTTCCGCTGCTGTCGTGCATCCTGCCGCTGCTCAACAGCGGCCAGATCAATCCGTTCGGGCCGACGCCAGACGCGGCAGCGGCGCAGGCGCAGGCGTGCAACTACAACGGCGGCACGTTCAACGGCGAGGCAACGGCGTGGTTCGTGAACGGCAAGGCTTCGGGCGAGATCTGGAAGCTGCCTGCCGGACCGCTCGCCATGGCGGTGGGATTCCAGTTCGGCAAGGAAACGCTCGACGAGAACCCGAGTCCCGTGCTCGCCACGGGCGACGTTTCCGGTTACGGCGGCAACCTGCTGCCGATCAGCGCGTCGCGACGTCTGTACGCACTGTTCGCGGAGTTCAACGTTCCGATCGTGAAGAACCTCGAAGTGACTGCGGCGGTGCGCTACGACCACTACAGCGACTTCGGCAGCACGACCAACCCGAAGCTGAGCGTACGCTGGACACCGGTCAAGGAGCTTCTGATGCGCGCCTCGTGGGGCA
This sequence comes from Casimicrobiaceae bacterium, assembly GCA_035542515.1. Classification (GTDB taxonomy): domain Bacteria; phylum Pseudomonadota; class Gammaproteobacteria; order Burkholderiales; family Casimicrobiaceae; genus VBCG01. The sequence goes on along the minus strand of DATKLH010000272.1, from coordinate 8,906 downwards.
CCGGGTTCCTCGCGCCGACGCTCTATCAGCTCTACGTTCCGCAGACGCAGGGTGTGACGCAGACAGGCCTTTCCGATCCGCTGCGTTGTCCGGTGACCAACGACGGCAACGACTGCCTCACGCAGTTCCCGCAACTCAACGGCGGCAATCCCGCCCTGCAGCCCGAGAAGTCCACCTCCACCAGCGTCGGATTCGTGGTCGAGCCGTCGAGCCTGTTCAACTTCAGCGCGGATTATTTCTGGCTCGACCTCAAGAACACGATCACCAACGCGGGCATCCCGGTGACGACGATCCTCACCGACCCGGCCTCCTACGGCAACCTCGTCGTGCGCGGCCCGGTCCAGCCGCAGTTCCCCAACCTGCCCGGGCCGATCACCAACATCATCCAGTTGTTCCAGAACATCGGGGATACCAAGATCGAGGGGATCGACTTCGCGCTCGGAGCGCGCACGCCGATGAGCAGCATCGGCCGCTTCCGCATATCGGTCGATGCGACCTACTACAACAAGTACGACGTGCAGAACCCGGTCGATGGAAGCTATGCTGGGTTCGTGTCGAACGCGTACGGGGCGGTGGTCACCGGCATCACGCCACGGTTCAAGACGTACATCCCGATCACGTGGGAGAACGGGCCGTGGTCACTCACCTTCGCCAACAATTACCAGAGCGACTATATCGACGTACAAACCGATGGCAACGGTGACCTGCGGCGCGTGGGTGCGATGAGCCTGTGGGATGCGCAGCTCAGCTACTCGGGCTTCAAGAACCTCACCCTTGCGATCGGCGCCAAGAACATCTTCGATCGCAATCCGCCGGTGTCGAACCAGAACGTGAGCTTCGTCAACGGGTACGACCCGTCGTACTACGACCCGCGCGCGCGGTTCGTGTACGGCACCTTGACGTACTCCTTCAAGTAGCGAACGAAAGCCTCGCGATGCGGTGCGGCGCGGCGAAGCCACGACGAGGGCTTCGCCGTGCCGCACGATACCTTCGGACGCTTCGCGGGAGTCGCGCGCAAGTCAATCGACGATGTGCGCGCGAATTTCCACGCCGCTCGACGCTGAAGGGTCTGCCTTGGTGAGTCATTCGCTTTGGTCGGAAGGCGCGACCGGCGCTGCGCCGGGCGGCGCCGTCGATTGCACTTCTTCGACTTCGCGACCTTCGAGACGGCGGATGCGGGTCCGAATGTTCTCGTGCAAGCGTGCGCCGCGAGGATCGGCGTTGTCGTAGATCTGCAGGTTCGGCACGCCCGGCGGTGTCGTGCGCCCCTGGAGCTGCGCCCACGAGTCGCCGTACATCGGCGTCATGCCATTGTCGCCGCTGTCCGAGCCGGTGCCGCTGCCGGCGTCTTCAGCGTACACCGCAGGGGATGCGAGCGCCGCGGCGAACGCGGCCACGGCGATCCTGCGAAACATGGCAGTGTGCATGTCGGTTCCTCTTTTGCGAGATGCAATCGATCGCTGCGACGCACAGGTCGAGCCAAACGATGTGACTTCGCTGCGTCGTGCGATGTTCCTGCACGAGCGATTGTCAGACAGCAGGTTAGGCGCTCTTTGTATCCGGGCGGCATGCGGCGGGAACCGCGGCCTCGCCGGTGCGCTCAAAAAAGATCGAGTTGGCCCGAGGCGCTCTTTTCGACAGGCGGGCGAAAGCGAGTGGTGTCGAGCGCGAAGTGCGCACGCACCGTGGTGCGTTCGTCGTCCACGGCGCGCGAGCGATTGAGCCCGAAGCGTCGGCAGGCGAGCTCGAAACGCTTTTCGATGAGCTTGGCGTATTCGCCGCTCCCGCGCATGCGTGTACCCCACGACGAATCGTAATCGCGGCCGCCCTGGATCTGCCGCACGATGCTCATCACGTGGGCTGCACGCTGCGGGTAATGCGTGTCGAGCCAGTCGCGAAACAGCGGCGATACCTCGCGCGGGAGGCGCAGCATCACCCAGCCGGCGAACTGCGCGCCATGGGTGGCGGCGGCTTCGAGGATCGCCTCGAGGTCCTTGTCGGTGAGCTGCGGAATGATCGGAGCGGTCATGACACCGACCGGAATGCCCGCGTCGGTCAGGTTGCGCAGCGCCTCGAGACGTCGCTCCGGCGCCGACGCACGTGGCTCGAGCTTGCGCGCGAGCGAGCGATCGAGCGTGGTGATGGATATCGCCACCCGCGCCATGTTCTTGGCCGCCATCGGAGCGATCAGATCGATGTCGCGCTCGACCAATGCGTTCTTGGTGACGACGGTGAACGGATGTTCGCATTCGCACAGCACTTCGAGCAGGGCGCGCGTGATCTTCCACTCGCGCTCGATCGGCTGGTAGGGATCGGTGTTGGTGCCGAACGCGATCGGATCGCAGACGTAGCCCGGCTTGGCCAATTCACGTCGCAACAGTTGCGGCGCGTTCGGCTTGGCGAACAGCCTGGTCTCGAAGTCCAGACCCGGCGATAAATCGAGGAAAGCGTGCGAGGGTCGTGCGAAGCAGTAGATGCAGCCGTGCTCACAGCCCTGATAGGGGTTGATCGACTGGTTGAACGGAACGTCGGGCGAGTCGTTGCGAGCGAGGATCGTGCGAGCGTTCTGGATGGTGACCGTCGTGCGCAAGCGCGGCGGCTCCTCGTCCACTGGCGACTCGCTCCAGCCGTCGTCGCACGCTTCGCGCGCATCGCGACGAAAACGGTTCTCCGGATTGAACGTCGCGCCGCGTCCCTTGCGCGGCGCAGCCCGGTCCTCACGCATCGCTGCGGTCAGCCGGCGAGCGCGGCATCCAGCGTGATGGTTGCATTCAGGACGCGCGAAACCGGACAGTTCGCTTTCGCGCCCGCGGCGATCTCCTGGAACTTGGTCGCCTCGATGTTGGGCACGCGCGCGCGTGTGAGCAGGTGAATCGCGGTGATCGACCAGCCGGCACCGACCTGGTCCATGGTGAGCTGCGCCTCGGTATCGATCGCGTCCGCAGTGTATCCCGCGTTGTTCAATGCGAACGACAATGCCATGGTGAAGCAGCCGGCATGCGCGGCGGCGATCAGCTCTTCGGGGTTGGTTCCCTTGGCGTCGCCGAAGCGCGCCTTGAAGGTGTAAGGGACTTCCTTCAGTGTGCCGCTCTGGACCGACAGCGTGCCGCTGCCTTCCTTGGCCGTTCCTTGCCAGCGTGCATTGGCCTTGCGTTGCATGGTGCGTCTCCTTCCCCCGAAAGCGCATAGTCTAAGTCAGTTGCGCAAAGGGGCGAAGCGGTGGCTGGCGAGCCTCTTGTGTGGAGCGCGTCGAGCTAGCGATGGCTCGCGCGGTACCGCTCGGCGAATGCGCCATGCCGAGGCGCATGTGACTCGAAACTGTAACGAAGCACCCACCCGTACGCCATCGCGCATCCGCTTGGTTGCGGTGCCCTGGAATTTCGACGTGAGGGCTCGCTCGCGACGCTCCGCGCACCCGGCCACGCAGCGCGGCGGTTTGCGCTACCATTTCCCGCGCCACCCTTCGCATTGCGCTCTCGTGACCAAGCCCAAGACGCACCGGTTCGATACCCTGTCGCTTCACGCTGGTGCGCAACCGGATCCCGCCACCGGTGCGCGCGCCACGCCGATCTACCAGTCGACCTCGTTCGTGTTTCCCGACACGGACACCGCCGCGGCGCTGTTCAACATGGAGCGCGCGGGTCACGTCTATTCGCGCATTTCCAACCCGACCTGCGCGGTGCTCGAGGAACGCATCGCGGCGCTCGAGGGCGGGGTTGGCGCGATCGCGACCGCGAGCGGCCAGGCGGCGTTGCACCTGGCCATCGTGACGCTGTTGGGTGCCGGTGAGCATATCGTCGCGTCCCGCGCGTTGTACGGGGGCTCGCACAATCTACTCGACTACACGCTTCCGCGCTTCGGCATCGAGACGACCTTCGTCGATCCGCGCGACATCGACGCGTGGCGCGCAGCGATTCGACCCGGCACGCGGCTGCTGTTCGGCGAGACGCTGGGTAACCCGGGACTCGACGTGCTCGATATCCCGCGCGTCGCGTCGCTCGCGCACGAGCACGGGTTGCCCCTGCTGGTCGACTCGACCTTCACCACGCCGTGGCTGGTCCTGCCGTTCGAGCATGGCGCCGACCTCGTATTTCACTCGGCGACCAAGTTCCTGTCCGGACACGGCGTGGTGGTCGGTGGACTGCTTGTCGATTCGGGCGCGTTCGACTGGGAATCCGCCGCCGCGCGCGACAAGTTTCCGACCCTCACGCAGCCCTATCGCGGATTCCACGACATGGTGTTCACCGAGGAGTCCACCGTCGCGGCGTTCCTGTTGCGGGCGCGGCGCGAAGGTATCCGCGATTTCGGCGCGTGCATGGCGCCGTTCACGGCGTTCCAGATCCTGCAGGGTATCGAGACGTTGCCGTTGCGCATGGCGAAGCATGTCGAGAACACCCGCCGCATCGTCCGCTTCCTCGCCGAGCATGCGATGGTCGCTGGCGTCGCTTACCCCGAGCTCGAGAATCATCCGGATCGCGCGATTGCGGAACGCCTGCTGCCGCGCGGCTGCGGAGCGGTGTTCAGCTTCAACCTGCGCGGCAACCGTGAGCAGGGCCGGCGTTTCATCGAAACGCTGAAGCTCTTCTCCCATCTCGCGAACGTCGGCGACGCCAAGTCGCTGGTGATCCATCCTGCGTCGACTACCCATTTCCGCATGAGCAGCGAAGACCTGTCCAGGGCGGGGATCACCGAAGGCACCATCCGGCTTTCCGTTGGCCTCGAGGATGCGGACGACCTGATCGAGGATCTTTCGCGTGCGCTCTACGCCGCGGGAAAGGCCTGACTTGGAGATCGACGTCGAGGGTCGCAGGATCTACGCCTATACCGGCGGGCGCGCGCTCGCAGCGGTGCGTCCCGCGATCGTATTCGTTCATGGCGCGGGCAACGACCACAGTGTCTGGGCGCTGCAGTCACGCTACTTCGCACACCATGGGCGCAACGTGCTCGCGATCGACCTGCCTGCGCACGGGCGCAGTGGCGGGGAACCGATCGCTGGTGTCGAGGATCTCGCGACGTTCCTCGGTGCGCTGCTCGAAGGCCTGGGCACGGGTCGTCACACGCTGGTGGGGCACTCGATGGGTGCACTCGCGGCACTTCAATGCGCGGCTTCGTATCCGGAGCGCGTCGGCAAGCTTGCGTTGCTCGGTCCTGCCGCGCCGATGCCGGTGAGCGAAGAGCTGCTCGACGCGGCGCGTCGCAACGATCACATCGCCTGCGAGCTCATCAACGGATGGTCGTTCAGCGTTGCAGCGCAGCTCGGTGGCAACACGATCCCCGGCATGTGGATGATCGGCAGCGCGATGCGCTTGCTCGAGCGTAGCAGACCTGGCGTTCTGGCGGTCGATCTCGCGGCGTGCAACGCGTATGCCAATGGAGTCGCGGCCGCCGCGCGAGTGCGCGCACCCGCGCTGGTGATCCTCGGGGCTCGCGACATCATGGCACCGCCACGCAACGCGAAAGCGCTGGTCGATGCGCTCTCGGACAAGCGTGTGATCTCGTTGCCCGACACCGGCCACGCGCTGATGGCCGAGCGGCCCGACGCCGTGCTCGACGCGTTGCGGGGCTTCCTCTGATGTGAGCGCGCAAAAGCCGCCCCGTTTCTACGTCGCCCCCGAAGAAGCTGCGCTGCAGGCGGGGACCGAGGCGAAGCTTCCCGCGTCGGCAGCTCGTCACGCTGCGAGCGTATTGCGCTTGCGTGCCGGCGAGCCGGTGATCCTGTTCGACGGACGCGGCGGCGAATTCGCCGGCACGATCGCGCGCATCGACAAGCGTGGCGTGAGCGTGGCCGTCGACGCTCACGATCCGGTCGAGCGCGAATCGCGCCTTGGCATCACGCTGGTCCAGGCCGTGCTCGCCACCGATGCGATGGACTGGACCGTGCGCAAGGCCGTCGAGCTCGGTGTGGCGCGCATCGCTCCGATCCGCACGCAGCGCACTCAGGGCAGCGGGGCCGAGCGCTCGGAGCGACGCGCAGCGCATTGGCGGCAGATCGCCATTGCGGCGTGCGAGCAATGCGGTCGCAATCGTGTTCCAACCATCGATGCGCTGCGGGAGCTGCCCGAAGCGCTCGCGCTTCACGACGACGCGCCGCGCCTGCTGCTGTCGCCGGAGGCGAGCGTGCCGCTTGCCCGTTGGTTGGCACGCACCGTGCCCAAAGCGCTGATCATCGGGCCCGAAGGCGGCTTCACTGCGGACGAGCGTGAGCTTGTACTGCGCGCCGGCGTCGACGAAGCGCATCTCGGCGTGCGCATCCTGCGCGCGGAGACAGCCGCGATCGCGGCCCTGGCCGTGACGGAGGCGATCGGCGGCTGACTTGCGGGTTGCGCCGCCTGGTCGCGTCAGCTTTGCTGGGCCGCGGGCTGGTCGCCGGCGATCAGGATCGAGCAGCGGACCCGATCGGAGATCATCGTGTCCATCGCACTGCGCCACCAGCGGAACGCGAATTTCTTGCTGCGGCGGTGACCGAGGATGACCAGGTCGATGCCGAGCGCGTTGCACATCCGCGCGATGACGTCGACCGGCTCGCCTTCCTCGAGGTGGTTGACCACGGTGAATCCGCGCTGCTGAAGCTGCGCCGCGGCTTCCTTGAGATCGGCTTCCATGCGCGAGCGGTCCACCGCGAGCGCGGGTTCGGGCACGAACTCCCCGGCGAGCAGGTAGGGCGACGGATCGTGGATCACGCAGACCAGATGGATCTCGCGGCCGGACACCTGGATCAGGTTCGAGCACTCGGCCACCGCGAGGCGGCTTTCGGGCGACCCGTCGAACGCGACCAATATCCTTCGATACATGGCTACCTCCGTGGTTTGCGGATCGATCGCGCCGGGACGATCGCGAGCGCGAATGCAAGGGTAACCACGGCAAAGCATTCGTGGAAGGCTTGTACCGCGTCGCCCGGCCCGTGGACCGCGATGCGCCACTCCAACAGCACGGCCAGCACGTTGACGCCCACCGCGCCGCCGAGTTGGCGCACGAAGTTCACGGCCGACGAAGCATAAGCCAAATCGGGGCCGGTGAAAGCCTGCACGGCGCCGACGTTGAGCGCCGGCATGACCATGCCCAGACCCAGCCGTCCGACGACCAGCCACAGCGCCAGCAGCCAGAAACCGGTCGTGGCCCCCGAGAATGCGAGCAACAGGCTCGACAGCGCGAACAAGGCCAGACCGACGACGACGATCATGCGGGCGTCGGAACGGTCGGTGAGGCGACCTCCCACGGTCATCGCGATCGCCAGCGCGATGCCGGCCGGGGCGAGGAGGGATCCGGCGCGCGCGGCGTCGAAATGCGCGATGTCCTGCACGAAAACGGGGACGAGATAAGTGCTCCCGAACAGTCCCGCGCCATACGCGAATGCGACCAGCGCCGCGCCGCGGAAGCTCGCGTGCTCGAACAGCCGCACGGCGAGGAGCGCTTCGCGCGACCGCAATTGCCACGCGATGAACGATGCTGTCAGAACGACTCCGAGCACCGCCAGCGCAATGGTCAGCGGCGCGAGCCAGCCTTCGCGATGACCCCATACCGGGATGTTGAGCAGCGTCACCAGCGCGAGGATCAACAGCAGCGTGCCGACCCAGTCGAACTTCGCCGGCCGCACCGCGATCCGACGCGCGGGAAGCGCGATGCGACCGATGAACAGCCCGGCAATGCAGAACGGCACGGTAAGCAGGAAGATCGAGCGCCATCCGAATGCATCGACCAGCGCGCCGCCGATGGCAGGACCGATGGCTGGCGCGAGCACCACGCCCATGCCGAAGAACCCCATGGCGCGCCCGCGCTCTTCGGCAGGGAAAACGCGGAACAGCGCGATCATCCCGAGCGGCTGAAGAATGCCCGCAGCCGCTCCTTGCAGCACGCGAGCCGTGATCAGCGATTCGACGTTCCACGCGAGGGCACCGAGAATCGACGCCGCAAGGAACGCCGCGAGCACGAGCAGGAAAGTCGCGCGCTCCCCGAAGCGCTCGGTGAGCCAGGCCGTCGCCAGCATCGTGGACGTCGTCGCTGCGAGGAAGCCGGTGCCCACCCATTGCACCGTGTCGTGCCCGATGTGCATCTCGCGCATCATCGCGGGGAACGCCACGTTGACGATGGTCGCGGCGAGAATCGTCGAAATGGTGCCGATCATCACAGCCGCGATCACCAGCGCGCGCTCGCGACGGGAAGACCGGTGTGATGAAACTGCCTCCATGGCTTGCGGATCGCGTTCGGGGTAGCGCGATGTTAGGGCATACCGCACCCGGCGCGCGTGGCGAGTTTGCGGCCTTCGGCTGCGTCGTGAAGGACGCGACGCGAAGCTGTAGTGTGACGCGACCGCAGGGCAGGCGGCGTTACGCGCGCACGGCGGGCGGTGCAGGGATCGGGTGGGGACGGGGGATCGCGATCGACACACCGGCAAGACGCAACGCGATGTCGCCCAGCACGTCCCAGGCGTTCTCGAGGCCGAGGCCCTTGGCGAGCGCGTCGAGCTTGCCCAGGTCTTCGATCAGGTCGATCGCAGCGTTGTAGCTCATGCGCCGCACGGCCCTTTCGAGCGCGTTCTGCCGCTTGCCCCACACGCGCGAGTTGCGTACCGCCGCGGCGATCGGCGTTCCGCTTTTCACGGCATCGAGTACGCCCGCCACCGCATGCAGATCTTCGCCGAGTTGCCAGACGATCAGCGTGATCGCCTCGCCTTCGCTCTGCAACGCATGGAGGATGTGCAACGCACGCGCACCGTCGCCCGCAAGCCACGCTTCCGACAACTGGAAGACGTCATAGCGCGCGACGTCTGCCACCGCATGCTCGACCGCGTCGTGATCGAGCTCGCCGGCCGGGAGCAGCAGCGCAAGCTTTTCGATCTCCTGGCGAGCGGCCAGCAGGTTGCCTTCGCAGCGCTCGATCAGGAAGGCGATCGTTTCCTTCGTGGCGCG
>DATKLH010000271.1:0-3543 GCA_035542515.1 Casimicrobiaceae bacterium | reverse complement strand
GAAGAGCCGATCCCGTTCGAGAACGCCAATGCGATGGCGGCGCTGCAGCGCGAGTTGCGCACGCCGATCGCCACCGGCGAGCGCCTGCTGTCGCGCTTCGAATATCGCGAGCTGCTCGAAAACGCAGGCTGCCGCATCGTGCAACCCGACCTCATGCACGCCGGGGGCTTCACCGAAGTGCGCAAGATCGCGACATTGGCGGACCTGTACTACGTGCCTGTCGCGCCGCACAATCCAGGCGGCCCCATCTGCACCGCGGCGGCCATGCATCTCGCCGCGGCGATTCCGAACTTCCTGATCCTCGAGCAGATGGAACCGCAGCGCGAGGTCCGCGACCGCGCGAGCAGCGCGCCGATCCGCTTCGACAACGGTTCCTTTGTCCTGCCCGAAGGACCGGGACTCGGCGTGGAGCCCAACCTCGAGTTCCTGCGCGAGTTCGCCTACCAGAGGCAGCCGCGGACCGAGCGGTCGGGATCGCTGTATCGCTGACCGTCACAAAACACTTATCACACCGAGCACGCGAGAGGTTCAGCATCTCCTGGACACACCGAGAACATGAGTCGCAGGGCAAGCGACAGTTGATGATGAGATCGACGCAGGAGGTGCGCGGTTGAATGCACTGTCCGCGCGCGCCGAATGCTTGCCAGGTTCTCCGTGTGCCCGGTGCCGGTCTTTCTCGACGGAGGAGTTCATGTCGACACTACGCCGTGCTGCCCTCGCCATCGCGATCGCTGTCGCAACATCGCCATGCGCGCTCGCGCAACAGCCGATCGTGCTGCAGTGGCAGACCGCCAACCTGACCGAATCGCAATACGAACCGGTATGGAAGCAGACCATCGCGGAGTTCGAAGCCGCGAATCCGGGCATCAGGGTCGAACCGGTGCTGGTTGCGCGCAAGGACCACTGGACGAAGTTCGTCGCCGCCTCGCAAGCGAAGAAAGCGCCCTGCATCGTCTCGGTCGACCTGACCACGGCAGCGTACAACGGTTATCTGATGCCGCTCGACAAGTTCTGGAACGCGGAGCCCGCGGAGTTCCGGAAGGCGTTCAGCGATCCGATCCTCGCCGCGGCGAAGTGGAAGGGCCAGCTCTACGGTCTACCGATCTGGGGCGGGACCTACGCCGAGATCTACAACCGCGATCTGGTCACCAAAGCGGGCCTCGATCCGAGCAAACCGCCGCGGACCTTCGACGAATACGCCGCGTGGGGCAGGAAGCTCACCGCCGGCGATCATTGGGCCACCGCGGTGCTCGGGGGCAAGACCGACACCACCACGCGTGTATTGCTCACGTGGATCTGGGCCAACGGCGGCGAAGCGTTCAACGCGGACATGACCGAAGCCACGTTTGCCAAGAACCCAAAGAGCCTCGAAGCGATCAAGTACTACCTCGCCTTCGCAGGCAAGAACGGCATCGCGGCGCCCGCGCCGACGACGACCAACTATCTCGAGCAGACCACGCTGTTCGCGCAGGGCAAGATCGCGACGATGAGAAACGCCTACTGGGCGGTCGCCAAAGTCGAAGGCGACAACCCTGCGATGAAGGGCCGGATGTTCGTTGCACCCAATCCGGCGAACGTACCCAACGCGCCTACGCTCGCGACCATGACTGCATCGAGCATCTCCGCGTCGTGTCCGAATCCCGACGCGGCCTGGAAGTTCATCAAGTTCGACGCCGGCAGGAAATGGTCGATCGCGCGCGCCAAGGTGAGCAACTGGATGCCGCTGCGCAACGACCTGGCGGACGATCCCGAGATCAAGGCCGACCCGCTGCTCGCGCAGTTCGTGAGGATCGGACAGAACGCGCGCAGCTATCCGCTGCCTTCGCCGATCTGGGCGGACATCGCCGCCAACGACATCGTCGATGCCGTGCAGAAGGCGCTGCTCGCACCGGACAAGACCGACGAGATCTTCCGCGATCTGGATGTGCGCCTGACCAGGAAGCTGCGAGATATCTGAACCGCGAACGGCGCGGCTGGGGATCAGCTTGCCTTCGGTGCGCGCCCGCTTGCCGCCTGATATGCAAAGGCTTCAGGACGCGAGAGCTGCAATCGTCATCTCGCGTTTTGCAGAGCCATCCGCCACGTAGCCGCCGTTGCACGCGAACATCCGCCGCACCGACGTCGATCTGAACCACACGCAGCCGGCGCGACGGTCGCGCTCACGCCGACGCGTCGCCGGTTACCTGTTCGTTGCGCCGGCGTTCCTCTTCCTGTGCGCGGTCGTCGTGCTGCCGCTCGGGTATGCGTTCCGGACCAGCCTCTACCGTGTGCGCGGGCTCAACCGCACCTTCGTCGGCCTCGACAACTACGCGCGCGTTCTGGGTGATGACGCCTTCTGGCACTCGCTTGGCGTGTCGCTCGCCTTCACGGCATCCTCGGTTGCGTTGCACATGCTGCTGGGACTCGCGCTGGCGCTGCTGCTCGACCAGCTGCGCTACGCGCGAACCGCGTTGCGCATCGCGTTCCTGACCCCCTGGATGGTGGCGCCGGCCATCGGCGCGACGATCTGGCTGTGGCTGCTCGAACCTCAGTTCGGCGTGGTCAATTACCTGCTGCGCGTAGCGCACGTCGTCGCCGAGCCCGTCGCCTGGCTCGGTGAGCCCCTGACCGCGCTGGCAGCCGTGATCGCAGTCGACGTGTGGCGCGGCGTGCCCTTCGTCATGCTGCTGATGCTCGCCGGCCTGCAGACCATTCCGCCCGAGCAGTACGAGGCGGCAGCGATCGACGGCGCCAACGCCGCACAGCGATTCCGCTACGTGACCTGGCCCAACCTGCGCTACCTGCTCATCGTCGCATCCACTCTGGACATCATCAACACCATCCGCCACTACGACATCATCGGCGTGATGACCGCCGGCGGACCCGCCGGCGCCACCGAAGTGCTGCCGGTGCTGCTCTACAACGCCGCGTTCCGCGCGAACCACCTGGGCGATGCGGCCGCGATCGGCGTGCTGCTGCTGGTTATCGTTCTCGCGTTCTCGATCGCATACGTGCGCATCACGCGCATCGATCGCCCGGAGGACGCGCGATGAGGCGCTTCTCTCCTGCGCGACAAACGCTGCTGTGGGTGTGCGCGCTCGCGGCGCTGGCGATGGTCCTGTTCCCGTTCTACTGGATGGTCAACACCTCGCTCAAGCCCGCGCCCGAAGTGTTCGCATCGCCACCGACCTTCGTGTCGGCGCACTGGTCGCTGGATGCCTACGCGTCGCTGTTCGCCAATCGTTCGCTGGGCCGCTACTTCGTCAACAGCCTGGTCGTCGCGATCGCTGCCACCGCGCTCTGCGTCGTGCTCGCGGCGCTCGCTGCATACGGCCTGACGCGCTACTTCCCGCGCGGCGCGACGCCTTTCGTCATGTTCCTGCTGTTCACCAAGATGCTGCCCGAGACGCTGCTGATCATTCCGTACTTCCAGCTCATGTCGGACCTCGGGCTTCTCAACACCTATCCGGCGCTGATCCTCGCGTACTCCTCCTTCGCGCTGCCGTTCTCGGTGTGGATGCTGATCGGCTTCTTCCGCTCGATCCCGCGCGAGATCGACGAGGC